>JACRCY010000209.1 GCA_016218785.1 Deltaproteobacteria bacterium | reverse complement strand
GGAAGAGCTGCATGGTGCCGCGGGCCGCCTGGCCGCCGGCGGCCGCGATGCAGACCAGGTCGGGGTAGTCGTCACCGTTGACGTCGACCACCAGGATGCGGAACGGGCTCGCGGTCTCGAGCCCGAGCGCGGCGGCGGCCTCCGTGAACCAGGTGGCGTCCTGGGCGCGCGCGTCCGCGCCCCACAGCGCCACCAAGAACAATGCTCCACACAGCAGCGCCTTCCTCATCGCTGACCTCCGGTGCAGTCGGCCCGACGCCTGGCGATCAAAGCACGGCGCCCACCGGGAACACAACCGGCTCGACGTGGTTTTGCCATGAATCGGCGACCGGGCGGGTGGCGCCGTAGCGCGGCGCGCGGCCCGC
Organism: Deltaproteobacteria bacterium; assembly: GCA_016218785.1. Lineage (GTDB taxonomy): Bacteria > Myxococcota_A > Polyangia > JACRCY01 > JACRCY01 > JACRCY01. The sequence continues at coordinate 13,059 of JACRCY010000209.1, read as the reverse complement.
CTCCTCCCGCCGACGCTACGCAGCGGAGGCCAGGTTCTCGCGAATCGTCCGCGGGTGACGGGCGGCGATCCTGAGAAGAGCGAGCGCCGGTCCTTCCGGCGCGCGGCGGCCCTGTTCCCAGTTCCGCAGCGTGTGAATGCTGATGCCGAGTGCGGCCGAGAAACCCGCCTGCGTGAGACCGACGAAGCGGCGCAGCCCTCGACGCTTTTGCCGCACCGTCGTGGTGTGCTACCTTCCAGCCGCGCCGCAACGGCGGCGCTCGTGGTGAGGGAGGACGGATGGAGCAACGCTGCATCGGCACGAGCGTGCCGCGGGTGGATGCGCTGGAGAAGGTGACCGGCGAGGCCCGCTACGTCGCCGACCTGTCGTTCCCGGGGATGCTGCACGCCAAGCTCCTCCGCTCGCCCCACGCCCATGCGCGGATCGTCCGCATCGAGAAGGCCGCGGCCGCCGCCATGCCGGGCGTCCACGCGGTGGCCACCGGGAAGGACCTGCCGTGGTGGGTGGGGGAGTGCATCCGGGACCAGCGGCCGATGGCGGTCGAGACGGCCCGCTTCGCCGGTGAGCCGGTGGCGGCGGTCGTCGCCTCGAGCGAGGACGCCGCCCTCGCGGCCCTGGAGGCCATCCGGGTCGACTACGAGCCGTTGCCGGCGGTGCTCGACGCGCGCGCGGCCCTGGCCCCGGGAGCGCCGCTGGTCCACCCGGACCTGGGCACGTACCACGTGCTGCCGGGCTTCCGCCCCTCCCCCGGCACCAACGTCTTCCACCATTACTTCGTGAAGGCGGGCGACGTCACGAAGGGCCTGGCCCGGGCCGCGGTGGTCGTGGAGCAGGAGTACGAGTTCCCCCACCTGATGCACACGGCCCTCGAGAACCACGGCTGCCTGGCCCGCTACACGGCCGGCGGCCGGCTCGAGGTCCACGCGGGCGCGCAGTCGCCCTTCACCGTGCGCAACGTCGTGGCCGAGGCCTTCGGCCTGCCGCGGCACCGGGTCTCGGTGCGGGGCGGGTACCTGGGCGGCGGCTTCGGCGGCAAGTCCGACGCCACGGTCGAGCCGCTCACGTGCGCGCTCGCGCGCCTCTGCCCCGGCCGCTGGGTGCGGCTCATCCTCGACCGCGAGGAGTCCTTCGTCGGGTCGGTGCTGGGGCGCGGCTTCCGCGGCCGCTACCGGTACGGCCTCACCCGCCGCGGCCGGCTGGTCGCCGCCGACATCGACCTGCTCATGGCGGGCGGCGCCTACTCCTGGACCGCGGTGAACATCCTGCCCTGCGCCGGCCACAACGGCATCGGGCCCTACTTCGTCCCGGACCTCGAGATCCACGCCCGCGGCCTGTACACGAACACGCCCCCCGTCGGCGCCTACCGCGGCTATGGCCACCCCGACAGCCAGTTCATGGCCGAGCGGCACATGGACCTCTGCGCGCGCGCGGTCGGGATGGACCCGGTCGCCTTCCGCCTGAAGAACCTCCTCGGCAAGTCGGGGAAGAAGAACCCCCTGGGCCAGCGCGTCGACTCGTCGGCCGGGGATCTCGAGGGCTGCATCAAGCTCGTTGCCCAAGACATAGGGATGGCGACCTCGCCCGAGGGAATCCGTGCGCGCGAGGCCGAGCCGTCAGCCGTGAGTCGGCCCGCAGTGGCAGTAGGGCGCGGCCTCGCGTGCCTGATGAAGTCCCCGGGCCAGGCCACGAATGCCTTCACGACGGTGGTGCTCAAGTTCAACGAGGACGGCACGGTCCACGTGATCTCGGCGGTCTCCGAGATGGGCCAGGGGGTCCACACCGCGATCGCCCAGATCGCGGCGGACCTCATCGAGATCCCGGTCGAGAAGGTGTACGTGCCCCAGGGGACCGACACCGACTACTCCCCCTACGACTGGCAGACGGTCGCGAGCCGCGCGACCTGGATGCAGGGGCGCGCGATCGCGGCCGCGTGGGAGAAGGCGCGGAAGGAGCTACGCGCGACCGCCGCCAAGGCCTTCGGCGTGCCCGTCGCGAAGGTCGACTATCGCCGCGGCACGCTCTTCGTCCGCGGGGACGAGAGCCGGGCCCTCCCGCTGGAGAAGGTCTGTCACGGCTACGTGTTCCCCGACGGCCACGCCGTGGGCGGCCCGGTGCTGGTCGCGGGCCACTACGTGCCGCACGCCACCTACGCCGACGAGCAGACCGGCCGGGGGGAGCTGGCGACCTCGTGGACCTTCGGGTGCCAGGGCGCCGAGGTCGAGGTGGACCTGCGCACCGGCGAGGTCACGGTGCTCCGCTTCTCGAGCGCGATCGACGTCGGCCGGGCGGTCAACCCCGAGCTGGCGAAGGCGCAGGTGATCGGGGCCGTGGTCTTCGGCCTGGGCGGAGCCCTCACCGAGACCGTCACCTGGGGCCCGCGCGGCGAGATCCGGAACGCCTCCATGACCGACTACAAGGTACCGACGCCCGAGGACGTGCGCGGGATCGACTTCCGGGTCCACCTGCTGGAGACGCCCGTGCCGGGCGACCCGGTCGGCTCCCGCTGCCTGGCCGAGCACGGCGCGGTGGCGGTGGCGCCCGCCATCGCCAACGCCGTGGCCGACGCCACCGGCGTGGACTTCTTCGACGTCCCGCTGGCGGCGGAGCGCGTGTTCCTCGCCCTGCAGGCGCGCGCGGCTCAAGCGCCCAGCCCGAAGCCGCCTCGCAAGGCGAAGGGGGCCCGGTAGGTGCTGCGCCCCTTCGACTACCACCGGCCGCGCACCCTCGACGAGGCCTGTGCGCTCGGCGCCACGCTCGCGGACGCCGCCTACCTCGCCGGCGGCACCGACCTCCTCGTCAAGATCCGGGACGGCAAGCAGCGCGCCCGGAACGTCATCGACCTCAAGCGGGTCGCGGGCTTGGGACGGGTCCGCCGCGACGGCGACCACCTCGTGATCGGGGCGCTCTGCACGATCACCGACCTCCTCCACGCCGAGGAGGTCCACGCCGAACCGGGCCTCGCGGTGCTGCGCGACGCCGGCGTGGTCTTCGGCTGCGAGGAGATCCGTCACCGGGCCACCGTCTGCGGCAACGTGGCCCACGCCTCGCCCGGCGCGGAGTACGGCTCCCCGATGTTCGTGCTCGAGGCCGACTGCGTGCTGCACGGGCCGGCCGGCGAGCGCACCATCCCGGTGGCCGACTTCTACCGGGGCCCGGGTCGGAGCGCGCTCGGGCCGGGCGAGATCCTGAAGGCGCTGCGCGTGCCGATCGCCCCGCGCTCGGCGCGCTCGGCCTACCTGCGCCGGAGCCGGGTCCGCGGCATGGACCTCGCGGGCCTGAACCTCGCGCTCCTCGTGCTCGACGCGACCGAGCCCGCCCGCCGCCGCGTGCGCCTGGCCATGGGCGCGGTCGCGGGCACCCCGATCCGCGCGCCCGAGGTCGAGGCGCTCCTCTCCGGGGCCCCGATCACGCGCGACCGCCTCGAGCAGGCCAAGGGAGCCCTGAGCGCCGGCATCTCACCCCGCCCGACCTCGCTGCGGGCCTCACCCGAGTACAAGAAGGCCATGGTCGCGCACCTGCTCGAGGCCGGCCTCGAACGGCTCCTGGAACCGTTCCCAGAGGAGGTGATGGCGGAGGCGTCGCCATGAGCCGGCACCTGGTCACGCTCACGGTGAACGGGGCCCCGGTGACCCGCGAGGTCGAGGCGCACCGCACCCTGCTCGAGGTGCTGCGAGACGGGCTCGACCTGATCGGCGCCAAGGAGGGGTGCGGCGCCGGCGAGTGCGGGGCCTGCACCGTGCTCCTCGACGGCATGCCGGTCCGCGCCTGCCTGGTGCTCGCGGTCGAGGCGGACGGGTGCGCCGTCGCCACGATCGAGGGACTGGCGGCGGCGCGGGGCCCGGACCCGATCCAGCAGGCCTTCATCGACGCGGGCGCGACCCAGTGCGGCTACTGCATCCCGGGGTTCGTGCTCGCGGCCAGGGCGCTCCTCGACCGGCGCCCCGATCCCACCGACGACGACATCGTGCGCGCCTGCGGCGGCCACCTGTGCCGCTGCACCGGCTACCACACCCTCTTCGAGGCGGTGCGCCTCGCCGCCCGGCGGCGTGCGGCCGGGTGAAGGAGACGGGCCCATGGCCTTCGACATCGTGATCCGCGACGCCCGGCTCCGGCACCAGCCCGGGCCCGTCGACATCGGCATCGCCGGTGGGCTCATCAAGAAGATCGGGAAGCTCGACTCCCGGGGGCGGCGCACCGTCGGCGCGCAGGGCGCGACGGTGATCGACGCCGGCGGCAGGCTCGTGACCGAGTCGTTCGTGAACACCCACCTCCACCTGTGCAAGGTCTACACCCTGACGATGACGGACTCGGCGGCGCTCACCTCGTACCACGGCGAGGGCATGGGCGCGGCCATGACCGCGATCGAGCTCGCGGCGAGCATCAAGCAGCGGTACGACGAGTCGTGGATCCTCAAGCACGTGCGCCGGTGCCTGAAGCGGGCGGCGCTGAACGGCAACACGCACATCCGGGCGTTCGCCGACGTCGACTCCAAGGCCCGGCTCATCGGCCTCCGGGCGCTGCTCAAGGCGCGCGACGAGTTCAAGGGGATCGTGGACCTGCAGGTGGTCGCCTTCCCGCAGGACGGCGTGGTGCGCGAGCCGGGCACGGTCGACCTCGTCAAGGAGGCCATGGACCTGGGCGCGAACGTCGTCGGCGGCATCCCCTGGATCGAGTACACGGAGGCCGACGAGCGGCGGCACATCGACGAGATGGTGGCCATCGCGCGGCAATACGACGCCGACGTCTCGATGCTGGTCGACGACGCCGGCGACGCGGGCCTGCGCACGCTCGAGATGCTCGCGGTGCGGATGCTCGAGGCGGGCCGACCGGGACGGGCGCTGGCGCACCACGCGCGCGCCATGGCCCTCTACCCCGAGCCGTACTTCCGCAAGGCGGCGGCGCTGCTCCAGCAGGCGCGCATGGGCGTGGTCTCCGACCCGCACACCGGGCCGCTGCACGCGCGCGTCAAGGAGCTGCTGGCGCTGGGGAACCTCGTCTGCCTCGGGCAGGACGACGTCTGCGACGCCTACTACCCGTTCGGGCAGTGCAACATGCTCGAGGTCGGCTTCCTGGGCGTCCATCTCCTGTGGATGACCACCTTCCCGGAGATGGAGACGATCTACGACATGATCACCGTGAACGCGGCGCGCTGCATCAACCTCCCGGGCTTCGGCATCCGGGTCGGCGCGCCCGCGCACCTCGTGGTGCTCGACCAGAGGTCGGTCCACGAGGCGCTCTGGTATCACCGCGCGCCGCTCCACGTCGTGAGCCACGGCAAGCTCGTGGACCCGACGGCCATGGAGCCGGAGAGGTAGGGGGGCACCGTGTCCGAGAAAGGCAGGCAGTACCACATCGCGCTCTCCGCCGGCGACGTCTCCCCCTACGTGCTCCTGCCGGGGGATCCGGCGCGCGTCCCCATGATCGCGAAGCTGTGGGACAAGCGGGAGCACGTGGTCACCAACCGCGAGTACTGCACCTGGCGCGGCGTCGTCGGCGGCATGCCGATCACCTGCACCTCCACCGGCATCGGCAGCCCCTCCGCCGCCATCGCCATCGAGGAGCTGGTCAAGATCGGGTGCCACACCTTCATCCGCGTCGGCACCTGCGGCTCGCTCCAGACCTTCGTGAACGTGGGCGACCTGGTGATCTCCACCGCCACCGTGCGCGAGGACGGCACCTCGGTCCAGTACGTGCCCCTCTCCTACCCGGCGGTGGCCAACCTCGACGTCACGCTCGCCCTGCGCGACGCGGCCGCGCGCTGCGGCCTCCGCGCCCACACCGGCATCGGCCAGACCAAGGACGCGTTCTACACCGAGGGCGCCGAGGACCTCCCCATGGCCGAGGCGCAGAAGGAGCGCTGGGCGTGCTGGAAGCGCGCCAACGTGCTCTCCACCTCCATGGAGGCGGCCGCCCTCTTCGTCATCGGCTCCATCCGCCGGGTGCGGGTGGGCGAGGTCCTCGCGGTCATCGGCCTCACCTACCGGGACGAGCCCATCACCAAGAAGGTCGGGGTCGAGGCCGCGGCCCGCTGCGGTATCGAGGCCATGAAGTACCTCTACGCGCGCGACCAGATCGCCCACCGCAGCATAGTGCCGCGCCGCAAGCGGCGGTGACGGACGAGGGCCATCCGTGCGCCGGCTGTCGCTCGCGATGCTCGTCCTCCTCGCGACCGCGAGCCCGGCCCGCGCCAGTCCGCACCCACGCGCTGCTCCCGCTGCTCCTGCTCGTCGGCCTCTTCCTCATGCGCTCGCGGCCATGCCGGCAGGCTGAGCGAGCCTCACCTGTGCCGACTGCCAGTGAAGCTCCACGTCACCTGCGCCGGGTTCGCGCCGTTCTGGAAGCGCGGCGCATCGGCGTGCAGCTCCAACATGAGCCCATCGTCGGACACCATGGCGCTGCCGCCGATGAATGTAGCCGACACGCGTCTCACCGAGCCGCCGACGTCCATCGGGCACGGCTCCGACCGGTAACCCGGGTCAATGGACGCACTGTCGGTCGGCGCGGATCCGGCCTTCATTCGAACTCTGCAGCCCCCGAACCGGAACTCGACCTCCTCGCGGCTCCGCCTCTGGGCCACCACGCTCATGGCGCCGTCGAAGCTGCGGTCCACGCTCGGCGCCCGCCCGTCGACAACTGATCCGATGGCGCTGTAGCTCCCGGAGTAAGTCCCCTCGAATGCGCCATCGAACTCGCGGTTCTTGTTGCAGCCCATCCCAGTGCCCGCGAGGGCCACCAAGGTCGCCATCACTCCCGCGAACCGCATCTGCTCCTCCCCTCTCGGGACTCGCCCTTCTGGGCCGGTCGCAGAACTTCGCGTGGCCACGGGTGAGCCGCGATCCAGTCGTTGATGGCGCGCGGCTTGTGGGCCTCGGCGAGCGGCTGGCCCACCTGGCGCTCGGCGCCCCACGCGCCGCCCGAGGACCACTCACCGTTGTGCAAGCAGTGGGCGAAGACCTTGATGTGCGGGGACACGCCCGTGAAGCAGTCGAGGTAGGGCTGGTACATGCCCGCGCTGGCGTTGACCACGTCGGGCGGGGGGGCCGCCGTCATGGCCAGTCCCCCCCGATGCTCCCGCTACAGCCGAGGAGCGCGAGCAGCGACAGGGCGACGAGTCGGACCCCGCCCACCGCCCGGACGACCCGCATGATCATGCTCCTGGAGATGATACCATCCGTCCATGCCGGGCGTGAGAGGAGGAGTGATCCGGGGCAGGCGCGGAGGGCTGGCGCTCGCGCTCCCTCTCGCGGCCGCCCTCGTGGCGTCGGGGTGCGGCAGTAAGAAGCCGACGGGCCCGGTCGTGAGCACCGCGCCGGGTGGCGACGGCTGGCACCGCCGGGTCGTCTTCTACCAGGTGTTCGTGCGCAGCTTCCAGGACTCGGACGGGGACGGCATCGGCGACCTCGCGGGTCTGATCGACCGCCTCGACTACCTGGCCGGCCTCGGGGTGGGCGCCCTGTGGCTCATGCCCGTCTACCCGTCGCCGCTGGCCGACTCGGGGTACGACGTGGCCGACTACCGCGGCATCCACCCCGACTACGGCGACCTGGAGACCTTCCGCCTGCTCCTCGACGAGGCCCACCAGCGCAACCTGAAGGTCATGCTCGACCTCGTCGTCAACCACACCTCCAACCAGCACCCGTGGTTCCTCGAGTCGCGGCAATCCTCGGACAACCCGAAGGCCGACTGGTACGTGTGGGCCGACGCGCCGGCCGGCGACTGCCGGGAGAGCAACGTCATCTTCGGCAGCGAGCGCTGGACTCTCGACGAGGCCCGTGGCCAGTACTTCTTCCACGAGTTCCTTCCGGCCCAGCCCGACCTCAACTTCCGCGACCCGGCGGTGCTCGAGGAGGTGCGGGGCATGATGGGGTGGTGGCTGGAGATGGGGGTCGATGGCTTCCGCGCCGACGTCCCGTACCAGTACGTGGAGAGCTGGCCCGACTGCTGGTATCAGCCGGAGACCTTCGCCATCCACCAGCAGATGCGCCAGACCCTCGACGCCTACCCGGGCCGCGCCATGGTCGGCGAGATCCAGGGCAAGCCCGAGCAGGTGCTCGCCTACCTCGGCAACGGCAGCGACGCCTTCCACCTGGTCTTCTACTTCGACGCCATGTACGCGCTGTGGGGCGCCGGCTCCGGCGGGGACCCCACCGACCTGGCGCTGGCCGTTCAGCTCGCCGTGGACGACACGCCCCCCGGCGGCGTGGTGGCCTACACGCTCGGGAACCACGACATGTTCCGCACCCCCCGGACCGTGAGCGAGGACGTCGCCGCGCTCAAGATCGTGGCCACCGCGCAGCTCACCCTGCCGGGCGCGCCCTTCATCTACTACGGCGAGGAAGTCGGCCTGCTCAACGGCCAGGAGGTGGTCGTCGACTTCCGCGACCAGGCGCGCACCCCCATGCAGTGGGACGGGTCGGGCACGGCCGGCTTCACCAAGGGCACGCCCTGGATCGCGATGGCCGATGGCGTCAAGACGTTCAACGTCGCCGAGGAGGACCGCCACCGCGACTCCCTGCTGGCGCACTACCGCAGCCTGATCGCGCTGCGCAACGCCACCCCCGCGCTGCAGGAGGGGAGCTACGAGGCGGTGGCCGCCAGCCCCCTGGGCGTGCTCGCCTTCTTCCGGCGGCACGACGCCGGCGACCGCCTCGTGGTGCTGCACTTCGGCGTCGAGGGCGACGTCATCGTGGAGATCCCCACGCCGTCCGGCTGGGCCACGGCGCTCACCGACGAGGTCACCGGGCAGACGAGCGGCGAGGTGCGCGACGGGGTGTGGCGCGCGACGTTGCCTCCCCGCACCGGCCTGGTGCTCGCCCCGGCGGGCCCGTGAGGCGCGTCAGCGGGCCGCCACGAACGTCGCGACCACCGCCAGGTGGTCCGACTCGCCGCCCGCGACGACCCGGGCGGCGAGCGGCCCTCGCAGTCCGATTATGCCCGCACCCGGCGGGATTGGTGCTACACTGGGTTCGTTCTCGTATCGCTCGCCGGTCGCCAGTCCCCATCGGCTTCTTCTCGAACGAATCTTGACGAGAATGCAGGGTGCTGCGCCGGCGGCCCTCTGCCCCATGTGGTCCGGCATCGAGGACGAGAGCCATGAAGATCTTCGTAGGCAACCTCCCGCACAGCACCACCGACGATCAGCTCCGCGAGTTGTTCCTCCAGTTCGGCACGCCCGATTCGGTCAAGGTCATCACCGATCGCGACACGGGTCAGTCCAAGGGGTTCGGCTTCGTCGAGTTCGTCAACGCCGAGCACGCCAAGGCGGCGATGTCGCTGAACGGCAAGGAGTTCGGCGGCAGAGCGCTCACGGTCAACGAGGCGCGGCCCAAGCGTCAGTAGCGCTGCAGCCGTCGGACACATCGCGAGCAAGCGCCCCGGCGCGGGGCAGACCGGAGGACACCATACCTAGACCAGGCATGGGCGGTGCGCCGCCCCAGGCATCGCCCTATCGCATCAATCGAAGGATTCGCGTCCCCGAGATTCGCGTCATCGGGGCCGACGGCCAACAGCTCGGGGTGCTGCCCACCGCGGAGGCCTTGTCCCTGGCGACCGCGGCCGGGCTCGATCTCGTGGAGATCTCGCCGCAGGCCATGCCCCCCGTCTGTCGCATCATGGACTTCGGGAAGTTCAAGTTCGACGAGAGCAAGAAGGCCCGGCAGGCCAGGCGGCGCCAGACCGTGATCTCGATCAAGGAGATCAAGCTCCGGCCCAAGACGGACGTCCACGACTACGACTTCAAGCTCGCGCACGTCCGTCGTTTCCTGCAGGAAGGCGACAAGGTGCGCGTGATCGTCCAGTTCCGCGGGCGCGAGATCGTACATCCGCAGACCGGGCGCACGATGCTGGAGCGCGTCGTCAAGGACACCGCGGACCTCGGGCAGTGCGACCAGATGCCGTCCATGGAGGGTCGCCGCATGATGATGGTGGTGGCACCGAACGCCGCGGCCCTGGCCCGGGCGCACCAGCAGGCCCAGGCGCAGGCGCGACGAAGCGAGCCGGCCCGCCCGCCGGAGGCCACCGGCGACCTCGGCCCCGCGGCCACCGCCGAACGCTCGTAGACCGGCATCCCTCGCTCCAGCGTCGACGCTTCAGCGCCGGCGCTGGAGCGCTGCCGTCCCGACGGCGCACTCCCTCACCAGCCGCACGTCCAGCCGCGCTCGCCGGCGCTACAGCCGCAGCACCTCCGGCGTCGTGTGGGGCAGGAAGCAGGCGGCCACGAACTCGTCCATGTAGCCGGGGACCTCGGAGAGGTCGACGTAGGTGAGGCGCCGGAGGTAGGCCGCGACCTCGTCCCGGAACGCCCGCGACAGGAGCGCGAGCGTCGCGCCCTCGAGCGAGCCGTTCGCCACGTAACCGAACCGGCCCGGTGGGAGGTCGGGTAGCAAGCCGATGCCGACCGCGGCCGGGAGCTTGAGGAAGCGGCCGAAGTTGCCCGAGACCACGACCCGGTCGAGCGGGCCGGCGCCGTCGCCGAGGGAGCGGTGCAGCGTGCGGATGCCGGCGAAGATCGCCCCCTTCGCGCGCACGAGGCTCGCGAGGTCGCGCTCCCAGAGGACGACGCGCTGGCCGTCGTCGCGCGCGACGGCCGTGCCCGCGTCGAGCGCGACGCCGGCGCCCCACTCGCCGTCCACGCGGAGGCTCGGGGGCAGGCGGTCGCTCAGGCGGCCGGCGCGGTCGATCCAGCCGGCCCGCCACAGCGCCTCGGCGAGGGCGATGAGGCCCGAGCCGCACACCCCGCAGGGCGGAGCCTCACCGATCACGGAGAGCTGCATGGTGGCGAGGTCGGGCGAGACGCGCGCCCCGTCGATGGCGCCCGCGTCCGCGCGCATGCCGCAGCGGATGCCGCCCCCCTCGAACGCGGGGCCGGCGCTGCACGCGCAGGCGAGCGCGAAGTCGCGGCCGCCGAGCGCGACCTCGCCGTTGGTGCCGAGGTCCACGTAGAGCCCGAGCCCCGACTCGCGCGAGAAGCCGGCGCGCACGAGGCCGGCCACGATGTCGCCGCCCACCCAGCCGCCGGCCGCGGGCATGGTGTGCACCGGTGCGCTGCCGCCCGAGCCCGGCCACCCGAGGTAGTCGGCGCTGACGGGCTCGAAGGCGAGCGCCTCGGGCTCAGATGGGACCCGCCGGATCCCCGCCGGGTCCACGCCCAGCAGCAGGTGGATCATGGTCAGGTTGCCGGCGACCACGTAGGCGCGGATGCAGTCCGGGTCGGCGGCGGCGGCCACCGAGGCCCCGGCGATCATGGTGCCAAGGGTCGTGCGCACGGAGGCGGTCAGGTCGGCGAGCAGCCCCTTCTCGGCGGCCACGATGCGGGACACGACGTCCGCGCCGCGCCTGATCTGCGGGTTGTACTTGCCGGTCTCCCCGACCACGACGCCGTCGCGCAGGCGCACGAGGAGGAGCTGCAGCGTGGTGGTGCCGACGTCGATGACGACGCCGAGGTCGTCGTCCGCCGCCGGCGCGACCACGGGGTCGAGGTCGAGGTGGAAGGGCGAGAAGGATTCGAGCGCCGCCGCCCCGACGTGGTGGTCACGCGCCAGGAGGGGGGGCAGCTCGGCCGAGGCGAGGGGCTGCAGCGTGAGGGGCCCGCAGACGGAGGTCTGGCACGCGAGCACGAGGGGGACGCCCGCCTCGCGCGACTGCACCGCGTGCTCGGGCACCTCTCCTCCGACGACCTTGACGAGGCAGCGGCCGCAGGCCCCGCGGCCGGCACACTCGGCGGGCACCGGCTCCCCCGCGGCCCGGGCCGCCGCGAGGATGGTGGCCTTCTCGTCAACGACGGCGGTTCTGCCGGAGGGAGTGAAGGTGACCGGGTGGCGCGTCACGGTCCGGGGCCTCAAGCGCCGCTGCCGGCCGGGGCGACCGCGGCCCAGACGTCGCGGAGGAAGGGGGCGAGGTCGGAGGCCTCCTGCGGCCCGGTGAGCACGCGCCACCCCGGGCCGAGCGCGTCCTCCAGCTCGCCGGAGATGGCCGCGGCGTACCCGGGGATGATGACCGTCTGGTGCCCCACCCGCTCGGTGGCGCCCATCTCGCGCAAGGCCTTCGCCACGCGCTCGCCCGAGAACTTGCCAGCCGCCCAGGCCGTGAGCACGCTCATGCCCTCCGTGTCCACGACCGCGAGGTGGCTCGGCACGCCGGCGCCGTCCAGCTCGGTCGACACGATGAAGTACGTGAGGGAGAAGTTCGTCGTGACCACCAGCGGCGCGCGCGCATCGGGCTCGCCCACCGGGTAGACGCGGGCGTCCATCTGCAGCGGCTTCTGCGGATCGGTGTAGATGTTCTGCCTGAGGGTCCAGAGCGGCAGCCAGGTCTCGCCGCCGGCGTCGGTCAGCGCCACGAGCGACGCGAACTTGGCGATGCCGAGGATGGCGCGCTCCAGGTCACCCGCGCCCACCCGCAGGAAGACGGGGTACGCGAGCCCCGGGTGCAAGCGATCGAGCGCGCCGCGACGGATGAGGCTGAGGCTCCGATGCACTTCGCGGGCGTCGGTGCCCGGGGGCTCGAGCAGCAGATCGGAGACGCCGGCCCTGGCTGCGTCGGCCGCGGCGCCGGCCAGCGCGTCGAGGTCGGCGCCGGAGACCACCAGCGGCACGGCCAGGCGCCTCGCCGCGGCGATCCAGGGCGCGGGATCCGCCCCGAACGGTGGCACGAGCAGGGGCCGCTGGGCCTTGATGGGCTCGAAGATCGCGGCCGCGCCCTCGGGCGTGTCGGCCAGCAGCGCCACGGGCAAGCCGCGCGTCGAGGCTGCTGCGACGGCGGCGCTCGCCGTCTCGACCCCGTCAGACGAGGCGAGCACCACACCGTCGACCTGGAAGGGCTCACCGGCCCGCTCGAGGCGGAGAGCGGCCCAGGAGTCGAGCATCGCGGCCACCTCGGCCGCGGCGCGGCCACGGGCCTCCAGGCGGCGGAAGAGCCCGGGACGCCGCACGAACGTCTTCTCGTGGCGGAAGAAGACCGTCTCCTCGCCCACGCTGACCGCGCGGGCCCCCTGCCCCACGGTGACGCCGCGGATGGGCGGCGCGGACGCGGCGCCCAGGGCGGCGCTCGCCTCGGCGGACG
>JACRCY010000208.1 GCA_016218785.1 Deltaproteobacteria bacterium | reverse complement strand
GGCGCAGGCCGCGACCGCGCCGCCGCCCAGCGCGACCGCGGCGCCGAGCGCCGCGGCGACCACGGCGCCGCGGGCCAGCGCCACCGCTGCCGCCGAGCGCCTCATGACAGCCCCAGCTCGCCCTTCAGCTGCTCGACGAGCTCGAAGTACTGGGTCCGCGAGTACTGGACGTTCAGGATGTGGAAGTCCTTGCGCACCAGGCCCACGCAGCCGAAGCAGTAGGTGCAGTCCACGCACGCGGTGCAGCGGACCAGGTAGGCGCCGCCGCTGCACGCGCTGCAGTCGACGCAGTAGGCACACGCGTGGCAGGAGCGGCACGCGCGGCTGTGGGAGCAGTCGCTGCACTCCTCGCAGCCCACGCAGTGCGTGCACTTGTGGCAGTGGCGGCAGCCGTGGCAGAACATGCACCGGTCGCAGAGCTCGCACCCCTCCGAGCGGTACGAGCCGATGTTGGGCTTCCCGGCCAGGTGCTCGCGCTCCAGGCGGGCGTACTCGGAGAGGAAGTCGGCCTTGTCCACGTGGTCCCGGACGGTGCGGAGCCACGGCGCCCGCACCTCAGATGCACGATTCTCTGGTACCAGACTCGACGGGGCAAGTAAAGGTGGGGGGAGTCGGTGCAGCCGTGAGTAGCCGCCCTGCGGCGTGCCGAGGGCGAAGCCCCAGCGGTTCTGCGAGCCCGAGCGCCGACCAGGGAGACCGCGGCGTCGGTGGCGCCGCTACTGACAGGGAGTGTTCAGCGCGGCCCAGACCCGGCCCTGCTCCTCCTCCGTGCAGCCCCGGAAGTCTTCGCACGACTCACACCGTTCGGCTGAGTGCATCACGGCGAAGAGATCGCCCGTTGCCACTCGCGCAGCGCAGGTGATCATCCAAGCCGGGTGCGAGGAACCGCTGCAGACCGCAACGTCCACGTGCCTCACGCAGTTTGCAGCGGGGTCCAGGACGAAGCCGGCAATGGCGAAGCATCCAGAGGGGCACTCGGTCCCTGCAATGCACGCGGGCTCGCGCTGGCAGGCTGACAGCCCTGCGAGGCAGGCGAGCGTCACGACCAGCGACGACCTCATCGTTGCGTCTCCCGGCGTCAGTGCTGCGCGGGGTCTCCCGAGTGATGGTAGTCCGCCATGGACAGCGTCCGCCCTTCCGGGGGCACGCTCCACCCCGCGTCGCGCATGGCAACGCATCGTCCTCCAATCTCGGGTTGGAGGAGGTGAATGCGCTTCTTGAGATCGTAGGGCTGTTGCCCGGGGGCCGATCCTGGCAGTTCCTTGCGGCGCGGCGTCATGCCGGTGCCCGGGGCTCAACGCTGCCCGGCGTCCTCAGGGTCCCACCGGCCGCCATCCAACGGACCGGGAAGACCGGCCGGGCAGCTCGCGCCCTTCCTCTCGCAGAAGGGCTGGTAGAGGGTCACGCGGAAGTCCAGGCAGCAGTGAGTGTCGCCGGTGCAGCAGACTCCCACTGCCAGTGAGCCGCATCGCGAGCACACCCCCTCGCCCCAGTTGCACTCCAGGCCTGCATCCCCGCAGTCGGGGGCGTCCCGCTGGGTCGCCGCATCGCTCTGGGCGGCAGTCTCTCCGCCAGCGTCGGTCGGTGGCGGGGGGATGACGCCTCTATCCACGCACCCGACGAGCCAGGCGAGGGCGAGGCCGGCCGATACACATGCCCGCGAACGATGCTTACTCATGTCACGCGCCAGGGATAGCGAGCGCTCATTCACGTGACTCCAGCGTGCGCGCTGTTGCCCCGACGCGTCCATTCTCGACCTTTCGGCCCCACCGCACAACGCGCCTGGAGCGCCCCGCCAACTTGCCCAGGCCTCGGTGAGGCCCGCCGGCCGCTTTGCCCGCGCCGCGCCGCCACCTATACTTGGCCGAGAATGCGGGTCTGCGTCAGGTGGCGGGGCCGAGTGTCCCCCGTGCTGCTCGTGCTCCTCGTCGCGGGCACGAGCGTCGTGGCGGTGGCGGGGCCACCGGTGGCGCTACGGCCGCCGGCCCCGATGCCGCCCCGGACGCGCCTGCTGGCGGGCGATGCCGCGGCCGGCCCGGGCGGCCCGGGCGGGACGGCGGGGACCCTGCCGGCCCACGGGGTGCTCGTGCGCGGAGGCGACGCTGCGGCGCTTCGAGCCGCGGGGGCCGAAGGTCTGCTGCGCGTGGGCGACACCTGGGCGGTGCGCGCACCCGTGACGGCTCTCGGCGCGCTGGCGCGCGTTCCCGGCGTCACCCGCGTGGACGCCGGCCACCGGCTGCGGCCGCTCCTCGACGAGAGCGCGCCGGCGGTGGGCGCACCGGCCGCGCGGGCCCGCTTCGACCTGGCCGGCCGTGGGATCCTGGTCGGCATCATCGACACGGGCATCGACACGACCCACGCCGACTTCCGCCGGGCCGATGGCACCACCCGCATCCGGTACCTCCTCGACCTCTCCGGGGCGCCCACCGGCCGCCACCCCGACCTGGAGGAGGCCTACGGTGCGGCCGTCTACGACCGCGACGACATCGACGCCTGGCTGACCGCGGGGGAGACGCCTCCCACCAACGATACCTACGGCCACGGTACCCACGTGGCCGGCATCGCCGCGGGCAGCGGCGCCGGCACCCGCCCCGGGTCGCTCCCCGGCCGCTACGTCGGCATCGCGCCCGAAGCCGACCTCGTGGTCGTCAAGGCGTCCCGCGACGCGTCCAACATGTTCAGCGACGCCGACGTGGTCCTGGGGGTGCGCTTCGTCTTCGACACCGCCACGCAGCTCGGCGCGCCGGCCATCGCCAACCTGAGCCTGGGCGGCCAGGGGGGGCCGCACGACGGGTCCACCGCGCTGGAGCAGGCGCTCCAGTCCCTGCTCGCCGATGATCCCGTGGGCCGCGCCATCGTGGTCGCGGCCGGCAACGACGGCGCCCTCGACATGCACGCCTCGGGTTCCTCCCGCGCCGGCGGCGCCGTCACCATCGGGCTCGACGTCCTCGACTACACGCCGCTCGAGGACGTCGACGAGTACGTCTACCTGGAGCTGTGGTACCCGGCCAACTCCGACGTGAGCGTCGCGCTCGTCTCCCCGGACGGGCGCCGGTTCGGCCCGGTCGCGGCGGGGCGCCGCCTCGACGAGGACAGCCCCGCGGGGCGCGTCACCATCGACGTGGATCAGCGCGTCGGCGACGGCGTGCACGCCGGGACCGGCCTGCGCATCCGCGAGTCCGACCAGGGCGCGCCCGCGGCCGGCCACTGGCGCCTCGAGGTGCATGGCACCACGTCGCGCTGGGACCTGTGGGTGGCCGAGGACACGCTCGGCCAGAATGGCGCCGCGCTGCTCACCTCGCACCTCGACCCCGACTTCCACCTGGCCATCCCGGCCATGGCCGAGCCGGTGATCGCGGCGGGCTCCTTCGTGTCGCGCAACCGTTGGGTCAACGTCGACGCCGAGGTGGTACAGCGGGCCAGCGTCCCGGGTCGGGTGTCGTGGTTCTCCGCCACCGGCCCCACCGCCGACGGCCGCCTCAAGCCCGACCTGGCGGCGCCCGGCGACTTCATCGTCTCCTCGCTCTCGGTCGACGCATACCCGACCACCGACAGCTCCGCCTTCTTCGTCACCGGCGACCCGCACTACCTGTGGGGCGACGATGGCGTCCACGGGGCGCTCAGGGGCACCTCGCAGGCAGCGCCCCACGTGGCCGGGGCCCTGGCCCTGCTCCTCGAGGCCGAGCCGCGACTGAGCGCCACCGAGCTACGCGAGACGCTGCGCCTCACCGCGGCGACGGACGACTTCACCGTGCCCGGGCACGCGTTCGGCCCGCGCTACGGCTTCGGCAAGCTCGACGTGTCGACGGCGCTCCGGCGCGTGCGCGGTGACGCGGCCGGGCCGGTCTCGGCGATCCACTCCACGGTGGGGGTGAGCCACGACCTGCTGCCGCCCGAGAGCGACCGCACCGTGACCGTGGTCGTGGTGCCGAAGGACGATCTCGGCCTGCCCCTCGGCCCCGGACGCGAGGTCGCCATCGAGGCGCCGGGCGCCCGGTTCAGCGGCGCGGTCGTCGACGCCGGCACGGGGCGCTACGAGCGCACGCTCGGGAGCGGCGCGCGCGGCGCGGTGGCCACGATCGTCGCCACCGCGGACGGCGTGCGCCTCGCCTCGACCCCGCGCGTGTGGTACGTCGACTCGCGCGAGGAGATCGGCGCCCTCCTCGAGGCCGTGGCCCCCGGGTGCGCCGTGCCCGGCGCGCGCCCCACGGGCGGCGCGCCGCTCCTCGTCGTCCTCGCCGCCCTGGCGGCGGGGGCCCGCGCCGCCCGCCGCCGCGGCTAGCCCTGCGCCGACTTCTCGTGCTCGAGGAAGGCGAAGTAGCGCTCGGCCACGTCGTCGAACGCCAGCTCGCCGCCGCACTGGCTGCAGCGGAAGCGCGGCGGGATCGCCGGCGTCGGTGCCGTCAGCGCCGCGGCCTGCAGGAGCCGCTCCTCGGAGCGATCACACTCGTCGCAGTGGTAGGGCGCCAGGAACGACAGCACGTGCCCCCGGCCGATGACGGCGGGCACCATGCCGGCCTGCGACGTGAAGGCCACCGAGCAGCGGACGAAGCTGTAGGCCGTCTCCTTGAGCTGCCGCAGGAACGCCGCCCAGTTGCGCACGCCCGAGCTGTTCATGTAGCGCACGCCCGAGAGGTCGAACTCCACCTTCGGGGTCGTCTCGACGTGCGCCCGGAGCTGCTCGAAGTCGGTCACCTCGGTGAAGTCGCCGTGCAGGATCACCTGCACCCCGTCGTCGGTCTCGGCGAGGTCCCACAGCGAGAGGTCCGCGAGCATGCGCTGCATCTCGGGAAGGAGGTCGAAGAACTCCACCCCCATGGCCAGCCCGCCCCCCTCGTCGGGGCGCTGCCACACGATGCGTCCCCGCACCACGGCGGCGCGCTCCTCGTCGGTGCGGAAGAGCCGCAGCCGGACCTCCTTGGCGCCGACGACCGGTGCCTCGAGGATCACCTTGGCGCCCGTGGAGCTGATGTTGTCCACGCGCCCCGCGATCACCTGCGCCCCGGCGTTGACCTCGATGCGCACCTGGGCCTGGATGCGGCGCGCGGAGCGGAACGGCAGGTTCAAGAGGCGCGCCGCGTGCTGGTACAGCTCGTCCGAGGGGGCCGGGACCGAGAAGACGTCGTCGCAGCCGGAGTCGCCGAGCTTCTCCAGCTGGGCGCGCGTCATCATGGAGCCCACCACCAGCATCACGCGCGTGGCGCGCAGCTCCGGGTCGCCCTTGACCTTGGCGCACAGCTCGTAGCCGTCCATCTCGGGCAGCTCGGTGTCGACGATCGCCAGCGCCGGCCGCTCGCGGCGGATGATGTCGAGCGCCTCGGGGCCCGAGGTCGCGAGCCGGTGCCGCACCCCCAGCCGCTGGAATGGCCGCGAGCCGAGCTGCCGCAACACGGCGGAGTTGCTGGTCGTGAGAACTGTGATCATCGCCCTACCGACGTGCAGTCACCCATGGTAGCACAGCTTTGAGCCAGCGGTAGCCCCGAGCGATCCAGCGCCATCTCGTCCCCCCTTCACCTCACGCCCCGAGGAACACGTAGGCCATGACCTTGGCATCGCCGAGCAGGTTGGAGAGGAGGCAGTACTCGTCGGGCCCGTGGAGGGTCTCGTCGAGGCGCGACCAGACGGCCACGCTGCGGCCGCGGCGCCGGATGTGCGCCGCCACGGTGCCGCCGCCGACCCCCATGGGCACGCCCTTCACCCCGTAGACCTCCTGCACCGCCGCCTCGAGGAGCTTCACCACCTTCGCGTCCACCGACGTGGCCGGGGCGGCCTCCGCACGCTGCGGCGACTCGACCTCGATCGCCACGCCGCACTCCCTGGCGACCCGCGCGGTGAGGCGCGCCACCTCGGCCTCCACCGCGCCGAGCTCGTAGTGCGGCAGCACGCGGCAGTCGAAGTAGAAGACGTCGATCCCCGGGATGGTGTTGACGTTGGGGACGTTGGCCTCCTTCTTGGTCGGCTCGAAGGTCGAGATGGGCGGATCGAAGACGGGCGCGCGGGCGTCGAACCTCCGGTACAGCTCGTCGAGGGCCACGATCAGCCGCGCGCCGGCCTTGTGAGCGTTGACCCCCTTCTCCGGCGTGGAGCCGTGGGTCTGCTGGCCCTTCACCGTGAACTTGAGCCAGAGGATCCCCTTCTCGGCCACCTCGATCTGCGAGCCGTCGGGCACCCCGGCGTCGGGCACGATGATGAGGTCATCCGGCCCGAAGAGGTCGGGCTGGGTCTTGAGCAGGTAGGCGATGCCGAAGTCGCTGCCGGTCTCCTCGTCGGCGACGAAGAGGAGACCGAGATCGCACGGCGGCACGAGCCCCTCGTCCTGGAGCGCCCTGGCGGCGAAGATCGCCGAGCAGATCCCCTGCTGGTTGTCCTCCACGCCGCGGCCGAAGAGCTTGTCGCCGTCGACCTTCACCTCGTAGGGCTCGCTGTGCCACTCCGCGCGGTCGCCCGGTGGCACTACGTCGAGGTGCGCCATGACCCACGCGGTGCGGTCGCGCCTTGCCCCTGGGACGCGCACGACCACGTTCGGGCGATAGGAGCCCGGGAGGTCGGGGTCGGGCGCCTGGTGCAGCGTGACCTCCCCGAGGCCGAGGCGCTCGAGGTACTCGATCAGCACGGCGGCCTTGCGCGCCTCCCCGTCGCCGCCGCTCTTGGGCGACAACGCGGGCACGGCCGTCAGCAGCCGCTGCAGCGCGATGGCCTCCTCGCGGTACGAGTCGATGCGCTGGGCGACGCGGGCGAACAGTTCTCGGTCCATGGCAGTCTCGCTCTCGGGCGGCAAGTTACCGGATCGCCCCCCCGAGGGTCAACGCATCAGGCGGGTGAGCGGCTGCCCGTCCGCCCGCCGCCTCGATGGCGTCCGCTACGCTGTCAGTCGGACCGCCGTCGGTCGGCTCGACGCTCGTGCGCCGGGAACAGCCGGCAGCCAGCATGACGCCGAGGAGGGCGACCGCCGCAAGCCTGGCACCGCTGTTGCCCATCGCTTCTTATCCCCCGTCGAGTCCTCACGCGTCGGGCTTGAACCCGCGCCTACGGGCCCCGGTGGAGAATCGCGCCGCCCAGGCCCACGGTCCAGACGTCGTTGGCATCTCTCCCCCACACGCCCGAGAGCACGTTCGTCGTGCCGCTCGCGCTCGACCACGCGGTCCCGTTCCAGTGGAGGATGGTGCCCTCATCACCCACGGCCCAGACGTCGTTCGCGCCGCTCCCCCACACGCCCGAGAGCCAGCTCGCCGTGCCGCTGGTCCCGCTCGACCACGCGGTGCCGTTCCAGTGGAGGATGGTGCCCTCCGCGCCCACGGCCCAGACGTCGTTCGCGCCGCTCCCCCAGACGCCATGGAGGTACTCGGTCGTGCCGCTGGTCGCGCTCGACCACGCGCCGCCGTTCCAGTGAAGGATGGTGCCCCCCTGGCCCACGGCCCACACGTCGTTCGCGCTGCTCCCCCACACGCCCGAGAGCAGGTTCGTGGTGCCGCTCGCGCTGGACCACACGGTCCCGTTCCAGTGCAGGATGGTGCCCCCCTGGCCCAGGGCCCCGCCCACGGCCCAGACGTCGTTCGCGGCGCTCCCCCACACGCCATAAAGCCAGTTCGTCGTGCCGCTGCTCGCGCTCGACCACGCGGCCCCGTTCCAGTGAAGGAAGGCGCCCGCTACGCCCACCGCCCAGACGTCGTTGGCGCCGCTCCCCCACACGCCCGAGAGCAGGTTCGTGGTGCCGCTCGCGCTGGACCACGCGGTCCCGTGCCAGTGAAGAATGGTGCCCTCAGCGCCCAGGGCCCCGCCCACGGCCCAGCCGTCGTTCGCGGCGCTCCCCCACACGCCATAGGGCCAGCGGGTCGTGCCGGTGGTCGCGCTGGACCACGCGGTGCCGTTCCAGTGAAGGATGGTGCCCATATCGCCCACGGCCCAGACGTCGTTCGCGCTGCTCCCCCACACGCCCGAGAGGAAGCTCATCATGCCGCTGGTCGCGCTCGACCACGCGGTGCCGTTCCAGTGGAGGATGAGGCCCCACTCGCCCACCGCCCAGGCGTCGTTCGCGTCGCTTCCCCAGACGCCAAAGAGGAAGCTCGTCGTGCCGCTGGTCGCGCTCGACCACGCGCCCCCGTTCCAGTGGAGGATGGTGCCCCCCTCGCC
>JACRCY010000201.1 GCA_016218785.1 Deltaproteobacteria bacterium | reverse complement strand
GAGGTCGCGGAGCAGCGTCGCCCAGAAGGGGAGGTACTCGAGCAGCGTCGAGGCGCGCGGCAGGCCGACGACGCGGCGGTAGTCGGGCGGGGCCGCCTCGTCCGCGGCGAGGCCGGCACGCAGCAGGGCGTCCCGCTCCGCGAAGAGGTCGGGGACGGCGGGGGCGCCGGGATCGCGCCCCGCGTCGCGGACCGTGTAGCGCTCGCAGGTGTCGCCGAAGTGGGCCCGGGTGTCGCCGACCGTCACCACCGCCACGTCGCAGCGGTTCTCGCAGCGCTGGCACTCGAAGGTGCGCGACTCGTAGTGGCCCGCGACCGCGCCCATCCCCTGGAACCGTGACGGCCTGTCGCCCGGCGCGTCGCGCGCCAGCAGCGCCACGCCGATGGCGCCCGACAGGCCGGCGTGCGGGTGCACCTCGACCGGCCGGCCGAGGAGCCGCTCGAAGGCGGCGCACACGGCGGCGTTGTTGGCGACGCCCCCCTGGAACACCACGTGGCGCCCGAGGGGCCGGTGGCCGACGACCTTCTGCAGGTAGTTGCGCGCCACGGCCTGCGCCAGGCCGGCCGTCAGGTCGGGCAGGCGGGCGCCGCCGCGCCGTGCGTTCACCAGCTCCGTCTCCATGAAGACGGTGCAGCGGGCGCCCAGGTCGGCGGGCGCCCGGCTCCGCGCGGCCAGGACCGCGAAGTCGCTCTTCACGTCGAGGCCGAGGTTCTCGCACTGCTCCTCGAGGAACGACCCCGTGCCGGCGGCGCAGACCTTGTTCATGGTGAAGTCGGCGAGGCGGCCGCACTCGGCACGGATGTACTTGGAGTCCTGGCCGCCGATCTCGAGGACGCTCTCCACTTCGGGGAAGTAGTGGAGGGCGCCGCGGAGCTGGGTCGTGATCTCGTTCTGCACCAGGTCGGCGCCGAGGAGGCGGGCGGCCAGGTGTCGGCCGCTGCCGGTCGTGCCGAGGGCGAGGACGCGGAGCCGGTCGCCGTGTCGCGCCCGCAGCAGGCCGAGCCCTTCGGCGAGAACCTCGATGGGGCGTCCGCGCGTGGGCAGGTAGACGCCGTCGAGGAGCGTGCCGTCGGGGCGCAGCAGCACGAGGTTGGTGCTCACCGAGCCCAGGTCGACGCCGAGGACGACGTCGCCCGCCGCACCGCCGCCGTCGGTCGTGGCGGCGGCAGGTGCCTCGACCCCGTAGGGATCCTCGTCGGCGACCGCGGCGGCGGCCACGGCCCTGGGGCCCAGCGGGGCCAGCGCCCCGTCGAGCGTGACCGCGACCTGCTGTCGGCGCGCGAGAGTCGCGGCGCCGATGGCGCCCGCGTAGACCGGCTCCGGCAGCACGGTGACCGCCCCCGCCGGCACCGCCAGAACCTCGCGGAACGCGCGCACCAGGCCCGGGTTGAGGGCGCCGCCGCCGGCGAGGGCCACGGGCGACTTGGTGAGGTGGCCGCGCAGCACCGTGCCCACGAAGTTGCGCGCCAGCGCCAGGCACAGCCCGTACGCGATCGCGGGGACGCCCACCCCCTTCTGCTGCAGGTGGATCATGTCGGACTTGGCGAAGACCGCGCAGCGCCCGGCGATCGAGACCCCCGTGGTCGCGGCCGCGGCCGCCGTCCCGAACTCCGCCACGTCCATCTTCAGGCGGCTCGCCTGCTGCACCAGGAACGCGCCCGCGCCCGCGGCGCACTGGTCGTTGAGGGCGAAGGCGACCAGGGTGGCCGGGATGCCGGCCATGCCTCGCTCCATCTCGATGTAGCGGGAGATCTGGCCACCGATCTCGATGACCGAGCGTGCCTGGCAGCCGAGCGCGCCGACCCCGGCCAGGAGCGCGAGGACCTCGTTCTCGACCACCACGCCGGGCACGTCGGCCAGCAGCGACCGCCCCTGGCCCGTGACCCCGATCCACACGGGGGCCTCCGGCGCGAGCCCGACCTCCTCGACCGCCGCCACCACCGTCTCGCGCAGGGCGCCGACCACCGGCCGGAGGGCCCGCGAGCGCACGCGCCCCTGGTCGTCGAGCACCACCGCCTTGACGCTGGTCGAGCCGATGTCGAGGCCCAGCGCGTGCCCCGGGGTACCCGCCCGGGTCGTCGGGTCGATCATGGTCGCTCTGTATACCCCAAATCGGGCGCGGCGGCCCGGCCCCCGTTGGCGGCCATGGCACAACGGCGCCGGCTCGAGTATCCTGGGCCATCCGCGTCCCGCGGACCCTGCACGGCGCACCGTCTCGCCCGGAACCAGAAGGGGGAAGTCATGCAGTCGCACACCGCTGCCCGGATCACCGCCCGGTGCCTGCCGCTCGGCGCCCTCGCCCTGATCGGGGCGTGCGGTTTCGGCGTCCGCCCGGCGCCCGCGGCGCCGTCGCGGTCTGCCCCGCCGCCGGTGGTGGCCGCCGCGCTCCCGCCCGGCGATCCTCCGGTCGAGTGGGACGGCCGCACGCAGATGGTCGAAGATCCCGAGCCCGCGCGGTGCGGCCAGGGCGGCGTGATCAAGCCGCTGGGGCCGGTGGGGAAGAACCGCGACGAGCTGCGGCGCCGCCTGACCGCGCTCGTGCGGCAGACCGTGGACTACGGCATCAAGATCAGGGAGGACTACCGGGCCCGGCCCGGCGACGTGCCGGCGATCGTGGAGATCCTGCTGCGTGGCGACCCGGCGACGGTGCAGTACGACCACCGCTTCCACCCGAGCGTCGTGGTCCGCTACCAGATCGACTTCGGTGCCAACCTCATCCGGGTCACTCAGCCGGGCGAGAAGGTGACGTCGCGCGGCGTCACTGTGGCGCGCCGCGTGTTCGACATCTACTTCGCGCCGCAGTCGGTGAGCCCGCTGCCGGCCACCTACAACGCGTACTGCGACCTCAAGAAGCCCTGGGACCGGGGCTTCAAGACGATCGGGCGCGAGTACTGAGGGGCGCTACTGGAAGAGGAGGATGATCTCGACGCGGTCGTTCAGCGGGGAGGCCTTGCCGGCGATGGGGTTCTCGGAGCCGCGGCCGGCCGTGGCCATCCGCTTGAACTCGATGCCGAGCGACACGAAGTGGTTGGCGACCTCCTGCGCGCGGGCCTGCGAGACCGAGTACTGCTGGCTCGGCCGCACCCGGTTGCTCGTGTAGCCGTTGACGATCACCGGGTACTCCGCGTACTTCTTGACCAGCGCGCCGATCTCGTTGAGGAGCGCCTTCTTGTCGGCCCGCGGTGCCGTCTCGGCGCGCTTGAAGAGATCCGGCACCGGCATGATGAGCTGCTGGGTCTCGCCCACGGCCTTCATGCGGACCGTGACGCCGCCGATGGCGGCCGCGTCCTTCTGGAGGGCCTGGTTGCGCGCCTGACGCTCGGCCACCTTGCGGGCGGCGACGTACTGCGGCCGGGCCGCCGCGAGCGCCGCCTCGGCCCGGCTGCGGGCCATGTCCGCGGTGGCGACCGCGTCGCTGATCTTCCCGTCTTTCAAGGCGGCCTCGGCCCGCGCCACCAGCGCCTGGGCGACGCCGTACTCGTTCGGCGCGTACTTCGCGGCCTCCACCGTGTCGGCCTGCTTGAGCGCGAGCGCCGCCTCGCTCACCTTGGTCTGCGCCTCGGCGAGCCGCTTCTGCTCCTCCTCGCGCCGCTGCGCCTCGCTGAGCTTCGCCTTGAGCTGGGCCTCCTTCTCCTCGGCGGCCTTGCGGGCGGCCTCCAGCTTCGCGTGCAGGGCGAGCTGCTCGTCGGCCTCGAGGAGCTGGCGCTTCAGCTCCTTCTCCCGTTTCTTCAGCTCGGCCAGCTCCTTGCGCGCGGCCTCGGCGCGCTGGCGAACGGCCTCCTCCTTGACCATCGACAGCGCCGTGCGGAGCTTGATGGTCCCCAGGGTGGCCCAGTACTTCGAGTCCTCGATCTCCTTGTCCCGCCACGACTCGACGGACTTGAAGTACGAGTCGTCGCTCTGCCTGACGAGGTCGGGCTGCTTCTCCTGGGCGGCCGGGTACTCCTTGCTCTCCCGCAGCGAGGCCAGGTCGAGCAGCTCCTTGGGCTTCGGTATGTGGGCGCAGCCGCCGAGGGCCCCACCCAGAATGAAGACGACGAGGAGTGCGACGAAGCGTCGGGTCATCGTCTCCTCCCTATTTCCCGCCTTCCCTCAGCTTCAGGGCGCGGAGCTGGACCCGCTTCTCTTCGAGCTGGGTCGTCATGGTGGCGATGCGCTCCTTGGTCTTGGCCACGTCGCGTTCGAGGCGGGCGACCTCGGCGTCGATCTGGGAGAGCGAGATGAGCTGGTCGACCAGCTTCATCTGGACCCGCACCAGGTCGAAGAACTTGCGCGCCACCTTGGCCGCGTTCTCCTTCACGGAGTTCGTGGCGTTGGTGAGCCAGCCCCGGATCTGGCTGAGCTCCACCTTCGTGGCCCCTTGGGTGTCGATGCGCTCCTTGTCACCGGCCTGGGAGTTCAGGTCGGTGATGGTCTGCTCCAGGTCGGCGGGCTCCTCGGCCCATGCCGGCGCCGCCAGGAACATCACCATCGCCATCAGGACGAGCCTCAGCGTCACGGCTGCCTCCTTCGCTCGATTGCGGTCCAGGGGGGGATCACCGCTCCGGTCCCCGCGGCGCATCCATAGTATCGAGGATCGGGCCGGCGTCAAAGCACGACCGGTGAGGGGTTACCGGACGCCGCAGGGCCGCGGCTGCTCGCTCTCCAGGAGGAACCCGCCGGCCGCTCACCGGATGGTGATCTCCTTCAACCGGGCGCGCGTGGCGGGCGAATACCAGATGTCGGCGAACTCCAGGATCGAGTCGCGCTCGCGCGCGAGCATGGCCTGGGCCGTGGGGGCGCGCAGGAGGCGCTTGATGCTGGCGAAGGCGGCGGGCTCGTGCTCCCCCAGGCCCCTGGCGGCGGCCCGCGCCTCCTCGCCGAGACGGTCGGCCGGGACCACCTCGTCGACCAGCCCGATCGCCGCGGCCTCCTCGGCGAGGTACATGGCGCCCCCGAAGAGGACGGTCTCCGCGCGCCGGGCGCCCACCGCGAGCTTCAGCATCTCCACGGCCCCGAAGAAGACCGACGCGCCGAAGGTGATCTCGTTGAGCGAGATCTTGGCGTTGCCGGGGACCATCAGCCGGCGGTCGCAGGCGAGCGCGAGCATGCAGCCGCCCGCCACGGTGTGCCCGTTCAGGGCGGCCACGAGGGCCTTCGGCCACACGAACAGCTGCCGGTAGAGGCCGGTGAACTTCGTCAGGTAGTCGATGAACGCTTCCTTGGAGAAGCCCAGGAACTCCGGGATGTCGAAGCCGAAGGAGAAGAACTTGCCGCTCCCGGTGAGCACCGCGGCCGCGACGCCGTCGTCGGTGGCCAGGTCGCGGAACGCCGCGGCCACCTCGTCCACCACCTGCACGGTGAGGGCGTTCACCTTGCCGCGGTCGAGCGTGACCACCGCGACCCCGTCGATCCGCGCCACGCGCACGAACTCCATCGCCGCCTCCAACCGTCAGCGACACGCATACCACGCGGCAGGGGTCTCCGTACAGCGTGACCGACGGTGGTGGGCCTCGCTGGGGCTGCGCGGCCCTCGCGGAGGTCGACCATTGTCGCGCCGGCCGCGGCCGCGGTAACCTCCGCCGTCGAGGTCCATGAAGCTCGAGCTGCAGGAGTATCGCCCCCGCCGCATCGTCAACGTGCACCAGCACGTCGACGGGCCGTGGTTCTGGGGCAGGTACAGCGCGCACCCGTACGTCGGCTGCCGCAGCGGCTGCCACTTCTGCTACGCGCGCGGCGGCCGCTACCTCGGACGCCGCGACCCGGCGACGTTCGACGAGATCATCCAGGTCAAGGTCAACGCGGTGGAGCTGCTGCGCCGCGAGCTGCCGCGCCTCCAGCCGGAGGTGATCGCCGCGGGGGACTGGCAGCAGCCCGCCGAGGACCGCTACCGGCTCTCGCGCGGCATGCTCGAGGTCATTCTCGACCTCGGCTTCCCGCTGTACGTGAACGAGCGCTCGCCGCTCGTGACGCGCGACCTCGACCTGCTGGTCGCCATCGACCGGCGCAGCCACGCGAGCGTATCGTTCAGCATGAGCGGCGTGGACCCGGCGCTCAAGCGCGCCTTCGAGCCCCGCAGCCCCGGCGTGAAGCAGCGGCTGGGGGCCATGGCGCGGCTCGCCGAGGCCGGCATCCTCGTGGGCGCCAGCCTCATGCCCATCCTCCAGTTCGCGGGCGACGACGAGCGCCACCTGGACGAGACCATCCGCGCCGTCCGCGACCACGGCGGCTCGTACGTGATCGCCGGTGGCCTCACCATGGAGGGCGCGCAGGCGGAGCGGACGCTCGCGGCCGCGCATCGCCTCGACGCGGCGCTCGACGGGCGCTGGCGCGAGCTGTACGGCTGGGGCGCGCCCGAGGGGCCCAGCCACGGACCGCGGCCCTCGTACAGCGCGCGGCTCGGCCTCAAGGTGCGCGAGCTGTGCGCGCGTCACCTCATCCTCGACCGCATGCCGCGGTACGTCGCCGCTGGCCCCCTGGCCGTCAACAAGCGCGTGGCCGAGCGCCTTTTCCTCAGGGCCTACGACCTCGAGCTGGAGGAGGCTCCCGGCTACCGCGTGTGGGCCTACCGCAAGGCGGCCTGGGCCATCGACGAGTGGCCCACGAGCGTGGCCGGGATCCTCGCCGCGCGAGGCGAGGCCGGGCTGCGCGCGGTGCCCGGCGTCGGCAGCTCCATCGCGCGCGAGGTCGCCGCCTGGGTCCGCGACGGGGTCGTCGGCGACGGCGCCGAGGACGGCGCGGGCCCCGGTGAGCCGGGCCCCCGCGAGCCTTGACGGCCGCGCGGCGGGCGGCAACGATTGCACCTCGGAGAGGGCAGGTGCGCGACGTGCGGATGAAGGGATTCCGGGAACGGGCCAGCGTCGAGGAGGCGCTCGCCGTGCTCGAGCGGCGCGTGGCGCACCTGGACGCGGAGTCGGTGTCGGTCACCGCGGCCGCGGGGCGGGTGGCGGCCGCCGACATCGCGGCGGCCGTGGACGTGCCCCACTTCGCGCGGGCCGCCATGGACGGCTACGCGCTGGCCGGCGAGTCGACCTTCGGCGCGAGCAGCTACGCGCCCGTGGAGGTCCGCGTCGTGGGCTCGTCCATGCCGGGGCGCGCGTTCACGGGCCCCGGGGCGCGCGGCGAGGCCGGCAGCATCGCCGCGGGCGCGCCCGT
>JACRCY010000200.1 GCA_016218785.1 Deltaproteobacteria bacterium | reverse complement strand
GCCGCTGCGCCCGCCGCGGCCGGCCTCGCGGCCGCCCCGGCCGCGACCCCCGGGGCCGCTCCAGCCGCCGCCCCCGCCGCAGGCGCGAAGCCGATCATCGAGATCGTCACCTCGAAGGGTGCCATCGAGGCCGAGCTCTACCCCGACCGGGCGCCCCTGAGCGTCAAGAACTTCCTCGCCTACGTGGACAAGAAGCACTACGACGGGACGATCTTCCACCGCGTCATCGGCCCGCCCAAGAACTTCATGATCCAAGGCGGCGGGTTCACGGCCGACATGGTGCAGAAGCCGACCGACCCTCCGATCAAGAACGAGGCGGACAACGGCCTCAAGAACGAGCGCGGCACCCTGGCCTTCGCGCGCACGCGGATCGTCGACTCGGCCACCAGCCAGTTCTTCATCAACCTCAAGCACAACGAGTTCCTCGACCACACGGACAAGTCGGACATGGGCTACGGCTACACGGTCTTCGGCAAGGTCCTGAAGGGGATGGACACCGTCGACACCATCGCCAAGGTGCCGACGGGACAGAAGGGGATGATGGGGGACGTGCCGGTCGAGCCCGTGCTGATCAAGTCGATCCGCGTGAAGAAGTAGCCCACCCGCCCGACGGCTGGAGCGCTCATGAACCGGCGAATGCTACCTGCCGCCGCGCTGGCGGCCGTCCTCCTGGCCACGGGCTGCGGGCGCAACGACGGCGAGGTGGTGGACGAGTTCCAGGCCCATGTCAGCACGGGGCGCGTGGCCGAGGCCGCGAAGCTGCTGGCGCCCAACGTGCTCATCATCTTCGACGGGACGGCCTACCAGGGGCGCGCGGGAGCCGAACGGTGGCTGACCGAGGCCAGGCGGCGCCGCCTCGGCTTCCCGGTGGGCAGGCTGGGCGGGGCGCGGGCGGGGTGGCGGGCCAGCGGCGGCCGCGTGAGCGGCGTCCGCCTGATCCACGGCGAGGGCTACCGCCCGGCCGGCCCCGGCGCCGAGTTGCTCTCGGTGCAGATCGCGGCTGAGGTCCGCCGCGGCCTCATCACGAAGATCACCTACGACCTGACGCCCGCGGCCAAGGCGGCCCTCGCCGCCGGCGCCGAGCAGATCCGGAAGACGGCGGCCGTCTTCGACGGTCCGCCGAGCGCCTACAACCTGGGCCTCTTCGCCGCCAACGCGGTGCTCGAGGTCGGCTCGACCCGCGTCACGGGCAGCCCGGCCATCGCGGGTTGGGTACTCTCGAACCGGCCGGCGTCCACGGCGCAGAGCCTCACGGTGCAGGGCAACGTGGTGCGCTGGCAGGGCACGCTCAGCACCGCGGCCACCCGCCAGGCCGGCCTCGCGCCACGCCCGGCGCGCGTCGAGGTCGACGGCGCCGGCGCCGCGTCGGCCGCCCCGAACATCCGGCGCTACACCGTGGTCTTCGAGGGTGAGCCCGCGACCCAGCCCGCGCCCGCGGCCTCCCAGCCCGCGAGCCAGCCAGCGGCCGCGGCCTCCCAGCCCGCGAGCCAACCGGCGCCCGCGGCCTCCCAGCCCGCGAGCGCCTCGCAGCCCGCGCCGCGCTGACCGGCTCAGCGCTTCAGCATCACGTAGATCGCCGCGTCGCCGCGCTGCACGCGGAGCAGGTGCGCGGCCGCGCACGGCGCCCGGAGCGCCTGGCCGACCTCGGCCGCGCTGCGCACGGGACGGCGGTTCACCTCGATGATCACGTCGCCCGCGGCCAGCCCCGCCTCCTCGGCCGGGCTGCCAGGCGTCACCTGCGCGACGATTGCGCCGCTACGCGCGCGCAGACCGTAGCGCTGCGCGAGGTCGGGGGTCAGGTTGCGCAGCTCGAGGCCGTAGGAGGGCGCGCCGGCGTCGCCGCCGGGGGCCCCCCGCCTCGCGGCGACCGCGTCGTCGGGCATCTCGCCGGTCGTGACGGCGAGGGTGCGCTGCTGCCCCTTGCGCCACACCAGCAGGTGTAGCGGCTTCCCGATGGGCGTCTCGAGGACGGAACGCTGCAGGTCCTTGCTGGTCTTCACCGCGGTGCTCCCCACCGCGGCGACCACGTCGCCCGCCTGGAGCCCGCCCTTCTCCGCCGGGCTGTCGGGCGCCACCGGGGCGATCAGGGCGCCGGCGGGCGGCGCGTCCGCGCCGAGCCCCTTGGCCAGGTCGGGGGTGAGGTCCTGGATGTTCACGCCCAGCCAGGCGCGGCGCACGCGCCCGCCGCTGCGCAGCTGGTCGGCCACGTGTCGGGCCATGTTGGAGGGGATCGCGAAACCGATGCCGGTGTAGCCGAACTGCGCGAGCTTGATGGCGGTGTTGATGCCGATGACCTCGCCGTTGAGGTTCACCAGCGGGCCGCCCGAGTTGCCGGGGTTGATGGTGGCGTCGGTCTGGATGAAGTCCTCGTAGACCGGCCCACCCTGGAGGTGGTCGCGCCCCTTGGCGCTGACCACGCCGACGGTGACCGTCTCGTTCAGGCCGTACGGGTTGCCGATGGCGACCACCAGCTCGCCCACCTGCAGCTGATCCGAGTTGCCGAGCCGCGCCGCGGGGAGCCCGCCGGCGCCTTCGATCTTGATGAGCGCGATGTCGGTCTTGGGATCGGCGCCCACCAGCTTGGCGGTGAAGCTCCGGCCGTCGCTGAGCTGGGCCTTGATCCGGTCGGCGTTGGCGACGACGTGGTTGTTGGTGAGCACGTAGCCCTGCGGATCGATGATGACGCCCGAGCCGAGGCCGCTCTGGCGCGGCACCTGGCGCGGCGCCGGCGCGTCGTCGTCGGGATCGCCGAAATGGAAGTCGAACGGATTGCCTGGACCGCCGAACGGGTGGCCGCCGAACGGGCTGCCGCCGCCGAACGGGTCGCCGCCCCCGAACGGGCCGCGGAACTGGTAGCGCCGCCCCGGCTGGGGCCCGCGCATCCCGCTCCCCTTCTCGATCGTGATGCGCACGACCGCGGGCCTGAGGGCTGCGGCCACTTGCGTGAAGGCCGTGGACAGGGCGCGCGCGCCACCCAGCGGCACGGGCGCCGCGGGCGCCACCACGGGGGGCGCCACATCCTTCACGGTCGGTGGCGGGGTGGCGGGCGCTGGCTCGGGCGCGGGAGCCGTGGGCACCGACACCTGCGCGTGGGCGCGCGGCGCGCGGTTGGCCGCGTTCTGCCAGATGAAGGTGGCCGCCCCGACGCCCGCGACGGCCCAGGCGAGGGTGGCGACCAGTAGGAGTGACCGAGTGACGGCACGCATGCGTTCCTCCCGAGTCATTTCGGTGCCTTGGATTGTCGACGCCGGCTCTCAGCGGGGCCCACCGACCGCCCCGGTTCTTTCGCAGCGCTCGACTGCGGAACAACGTGGGCATGGGTCCTATTCCAGGCAAGGCCCCGGCGGAGAGACTCGCGTCTCCGCCTGCCGGGTTGCCCGCGAGTGCGCCGCGGGCCGGCCCGG
Source organism: Deltaproteobacteria bacterium (assembly GCA_016218785.1). GTDB lineage: Bacteria > Myxococcota_A > Polyangia > JACRCY01 > JACRCY01 > JACRCY01. The sequence goes on along the minus strand of JACRCY010000200.1, from coordinate 3,181 downwards.
GCGCAGGTGGAGTCGCGCTGGTACTGCGGCAGCCACGGACCAGTCTGTGCCGCCGGCGCGAGGGTGCCCGGTTGCAGCGTGCGTGCCACGCCCTCGGCCTGCTCCGCATGCGCCCCATGGCGCGTGCTTCGGCGTCGGCGGCCTCGCGAGGCCGTCCCTGCCGCCGCTGTGCTCGTCGCGGACCCCATACCGTCGTCATAGCGAGCTTCCTCTCGGAGTGCTCGCATCGCTTCGCACGTCGGCACACCTTGCGCCTGCTCGGCGCCTGGCAGGACAATCTCGCCGGCACCGCGCTCGACATCGGGGAGTCGATCGACCTCGACTTCCACTCCATGCCCTGTGGCGGCGAGCATCCCGTCGTCGAGAGGCACTTCGTCGCGAGGCGTTCCCGGCGCCAGCCCAGCATCCTCCTGCGCAAAGGGGAAGAAGCCGAGGAGGTCTTCTGCTTCCTCGGCTTCGGGAAGAAGCACCACGCCGATCAGCTGCCCGGCGAACTCGTCTTCGCGGAGACGCCTACGGTACCGTGGTGGGGCGGGGCCGGCCTGGCCTTCAGCAGCGCGGTGGCGACGGAAAGTCGGGGCGTTTCCCCGGCGTGGAAATCCAGGCTAGTAGCCGCCCCCCGCCAGGACGCAGCTCCCATCGTGACACCTGAGTACCGGCGGCGGGCCGCAGTCGCCGCACCAGTCGATGGGGCAGATCGACGCCACCCATTTGAATTCGAGGTCGGAGAGCTCGGAGAAGTCCGCCTGCGCATTGACGTAGAGGTAGCAGATCCCGAGGCCGGCGTAGCGCGTGATGGAGCACACCGGGTCGATGAACTTGCAGTCGCCGTCGCCGCTGCAGTAGTTGAGCCCGTAGGCGGCGCCGAGATAGCGCTCGGCGAGGTCGTCGCAGTGGGCGCCCGCGTCACCGTGCACGTGCGGCCCGTCGCGGACGGCGCCGTCAGCGGTCGCGCCGGGATCCCGCGGCCCGGCGCGGCCGCCGCATGCGGCGAGGGTCAAGGCGAAGACGAAGGGCAGGGCGCGCATTGGCCGATTCTAACCGCCTCCTCCGGGCCGCAACAGCATCTTCTCCTGCTGCCCCGCGCTCACTCCCTCATCGTTCTAGTAGCAGTGGTCCTTGTCCCGCGCCAGCTGCGTGGTTCCCGCGGCAACGACGACCCGGGCGGGGTTGCTGCTTGACGCCTATAGAATGCAATGTTATATAACCTGCTATGCATAACGCCAGGAGATGCTGACCATGGTCCAGGACGTCGTTCGCGAGCTCGGTTACCTGACACTCGGCACCCGGTTCAAGCGCATCGGCGAGCGACTGCAGGCGCATACGCAGCGCATCCTCGACGCCCACGACCTGGCGATCCCGGCGGGGCAGTTCCCGTTCCTGGCGGCGCTCGATCGGCTTGGGGCGCTGACCATCGGGGAGCTCGCCGAGGCCGTCGGCGTCACGCAGCCGGGCGCCACGCGAGCGGCGGCGCAGCTCGCCGAGGCGGGGTGGGTCTCGATCACGCAGGCCGAGGACGACCTGCGGCGCAAGTCCGTGGCGCTCACGGGCGGGGGCAAGCGACTCGTGGCGGCAGGCAAACGCACGGCATGGCCGCTCGTCGCGGGCGCGGTCCAAGACGTGTGCCGCGGCCTCGGGGGCTCGCTGCTCGAGCAGCTGGCGGCGCTCGAGGATGGTCTCGCGGCCGAACCGCTCGACCGGCGCGTCCGCCGGCGCAAGGGGAGGCGGCGGTGAGCTCGCACATCCTCGATCGGCCGGCGTGGAACGCGCTCGCCACGCGTCAGCGGAGCGTCGCGAGCGGCGGCGACCGGGCGCGTCGCTTCGCGCCCGACATCGGTCCGCTGGCCGGCGCGCGCGACGATGGTCCGGCCAGCCTGGCCGAGCTCGCCAAGCTGGTGCCGGGAGACGGCACGCTGCTGCTGCTGCAAGCGGATCCGATCGTGCTGCCGCCCGGGCTGGTAGCCACCACGACCGCGATGGGCGTGCAGATGGTCGCCGAGCGGCTCGCGCGCGGTGCGGTCACCGCGTACGAGCGAGCCGGGCAGCGCCTCCCCGACGCCGACGCGCCTGCGATGCTCGCGCTGGCGACCCTGACGAAGCCCGGCCCCTTCGCGCGGGGCACGCCGACGTTGGGCGAGTTCTGGGGCCTCAAGGAGGGCGGCGTGCTCGTCGCGATGGCGGGCGAGCGCATGAAGCACCACGGCTTCACCGAGGTCAGCGGCGTGTGCACGCATCCCGACGCGCGCGGGCGCGGGCTCGCGCGGGCGCTCTCGGCACTGGTCGCGGCGCGCATCGTCGAACGCGGGGAGACCCCGTACCTCCACACGTACGCGACGAACACGGCGGCGATCCGCCTCTACGAGTCGCTCGGCTTCCGCCGGAGATGCGCCATGCACGTGGCGGCCGTCGCGCGCGACGCGCAGCCTGCCGGACGCTGAGGAGCCCTGTTGATCTGCAGCAAGAGCAGCAGCAAGAGCAAGCCGAGCAGGACGCCACCGCCTACCTTTTCGGCCCGGACGATCCCGGCCGCACTCGCCGTCTCGCGTGGTCCGATCTTCTCCGGCGCGTGTGGAGCTATCGGACGCGGGTCGGACCCGGACCGGTACCTGCGCTGCCAGCCGGAGAGGCACATCGTTTCGCCTACAGGCCCGCGATTGACCCGGTTGGGTGCCGCCAGGAGGCCGCGCTGAATGCCCGCGATAGCACGATGCCACCGCATCTGGTACAACGGTCCTCGGCAGGCCTTCGGGGCACCGCATGAAGCTGAGCCTCAAGCTGACGTTGATCCTGGGGGCCGTGGTCATCGGGACCATGATCTCCGCGGGCTGGCTCAGCGTCAGCGCCTCGGAGCGCGAGCTGGAGGCCCAGGCGCGCCAGCGCGCCAAGGAGACGGGGGAGGAGCTGGCGGCGGCGATCCAGGCGCTGCCGGCGGACGCCGCGGAGACCACCATCGGGGAGATGCTCGACCGCGCCTGGAAGCGACACCGCGGTCTGCTCGAGTCGCGCTACGTCTGCGACGACTGCGGCGACACGGGCGGCGACAAGCTGGAGATCAAGGCCACGCTCACCGAGGACAAGGCCACCGTCAAGCGCGTCAAGGGGGACCGGAAGCCGGCCAAGGCCCGCCCCCCGCGCATGGTCAAGATGCTCGTCAAGACCGACGCGGGCGTGCCCGCCTGGG
>JACRCY010000199.1 GCA_016218785.1 Deltaproteobacteria bacterium | reverse complement strand
GGCTCCGTGCCTGTCGTGTGCGAACGCGGGAGGGACGTGTACTTCGTTCGTTCCTGCGGGGCAGCAGGACCCCAACGCCTCGCCGCCCTGCGCGGCGCCGAACGCATGCGACGGCACGGGGAGTTGCGTTGCGCCGCAGATGGACGCGGGCACGGACGCCCAGCCGGCGGACGCGGGCACGGACGCGGGGACGGATGCCGGCGGCGATTCGGGCGCACAGACGGACGCCCGGCTGGACTCGGGGCCGGGCACGGATGCCCGGCCGGACTCGGGGCCGGGCACGGACGCCGCGCCCGACTCCGGCGCCGCCCTGGCGCCGACCAACTTCTACGCGTGTGGCTGTGCGACCGGGGCCGACCGGCGCAGTGCGCCGCACGTCCTGGTGCTGACACTGCTCGCTGGGCTCGCGGCACGACGGCGCCGCAGACGGTAGCGCGACGCCACGACTCCTCGCGGAGCCGAACCGCCGAACCAGCGGCCGGCGCGCCAAACGACCCCCTACCCCGCGGCCGGCCCCGACCTCGGCGGCGCCGTCTGCGGACGGCGCCCTCGAGTTGTCGCGCCGCCGGGCCGATGGTAGAGTTGTCTCCGTCATGACGGTGACGAGCGTGCGCCCCGCCGTGGGCGCCTCACTGGAGCGGTTCCGCCAGGGGCTCGCGGCACGGTTCGGACCCCGCCTGCGGGACCTGCGCCTCTTCGGCTCGCACGCCCGCGGTGAGGCGCGGCCCGAGTCCGACGTCGACGTCCTGGTGCTGGTGGACGAGCTCACGCGGGCCGAGCGGCGGGAGATCATCGATCTGGCCGCGGACCTGGATCTGGAGGAGTTCGTGGGCCTGGCGCCGCTCGCCATGAGCACGGCCCACTTCCAGCGGCTGCGCGCGCTGGAGGCCGGTCTGGCGCTGGACCTCGAGCGCGAGGGGGTGCCGCTGTGACGGACGACAACCGCCGCGTCCACGTGGCGGCGGAGGTCGCCCTCGGCGACGGCAGCCTCCAGGCGGCGGCGCTCCTCCTCGACGCCGGGCTCCTCCCGGATGCGGCGAGCCGGGCGTACTACGCGGCCCACCACTACGCGCGCGCCGCCCTCCTTACGCTGGGCCTCGAGGCCCGCTCGCACCAGGGCCTGCGGTCCCTCTTCGGGCAGCACCTGGTGAAGGCGGGCCACGTCCCCGCGGCGTTGTCGCGGGCACTCGCTCATCTGCAGCGCGACCGCGAGGACGCCGACTACGACCGCAGCTTCGCGCTCGACCGTTCGGACGCCGAGGCGCTCGTCGCCTCCGCCCGGGAGTTCGTGGCCACGGTCCGCGGCTACCTGGACCGGGGCGGGTGGCTGGCGCCGCCGGCCGGGTCGCAGTAGCCCCCGCGGGGTGCGCCTGCCCGGCACGCGGGCGAAGATCGAGCGGGACCCGCGCGCAGAAGGTCGAAGCCCGCGGAGGCCGGCCTTGGTCCAACCCGGGGCCGTCTCGCGGTTGACGAACGGGTCGTCGCCAGCTACGATGGAGATGTACAGTTCACCAGGTGAACTTGTACAGTGGAGATCGGCATGACTCTCAGGGCGCTCACAACTCCCGCGACGATCAGCGTCAACCGGTCGGATCTCCGACAGCGCCAAAGCCGGCTGCTGCAGCAGGCGCGGGGCCGCACCGTCGTGGTCGTATCGAGTCGGGCGCGGGGGGCGCGCAAGTGCGTCGTGGACGAAGCCTACTTCGACGAGCTGCTCAGGACGCTGCGGGCGGCCACGGAGACCCTCGCGATCACAACTGACCGCAAGCTTTTCTCTCGGCTTCTCGCCGCGGCCGGCAGGCTCGACCGGGACGTGCGCGGGGGCCGGCTGCACTCGGTCGACGAGGCTTTCGGGGACCCCTGAGTGTACGAGCTGAAGTTCACCGCGGCAGCGGTCGCGGACGTGAAGGCGCTCCCCAGGAAGCTCAAGGCCCCCCTGAAACGCGCCCTCAGGCAGAAGCTGGCGCTGGATCCCGCGGGCTGCGCGTGCGAGCTGACGGAACCGCTCAGCGGTTTCCGGAGCTTTCACTGGCGCGACTACCGCGTGGTCTTCCGCATCTTCGAAGAACAGAAGCTGGTGGCCGTCGTGGGGATCGGGCAGCGCGCGCCGCAGTCGCGCTCCAACCTCTATCGACGGCTCGAGGCGTTGGCCGAGCAGGGGAAGCTCGCGGCGGACGTGCTGGCCGTGCTGCGCAAACTCGGCGGCCGGTGAGCCCTCGCGTCAGCCCGTCGACGGGAGTAGTGCCCCCGGTGCACGCCGCAAGGCGGCCGTGGCGCTGCGCTACACCGAGACCGGTGCGAAGACCCCGGGATAGAGGTCGCGCAGCGCGGAGCTCGCGGCGCGGGCCTCGGCCGGGCGCGTTCGCGGTGCGCCGACCGGCGTGGACGCCGCGAGGCCGTGGAGCGCTGGCGCGACTCCTTGTATAGTCTGCCCATGGTGCGTCGCGACGAACCGGTATGCCAAGCTCCGAAGGGGCGGGGAACCGGGTCATGCTGCACCTCTCCAGCGGGTGCAAGTCCCGTCCCGGTAAGCGTCGGTGCGCCGGGTAGCAGGCCCCAGGTGTTGGG
>JACRCY010000207.1 GCA_016218785.1 Deltaproteobacteria bacterium | reverse complement strand
GGCCACCTGGCCCAACTGCGAAAAAGTTGGGCTAGAGGGTCACTGAGCGATCATGGGCGCGGGGCAGGGGGGGCGGGCGGCGTCGCGGGCGGGCGTGGCGCGGGCGGCGCCGCCGGCGTGCGGGGCGCGACCGGGAGCCTCGGCGCCACGAAGACGCGCCGCTCTGCCGCTGCCGGTGACCACTCGCCGACCGCGTCGGAGAAGACCTGGCAGCGTGCCTCGCAGGTGAAACGGGCGTTCGTGTTGTAGCTCCAGTCGAGCTCCTTCGAGAACCCGCCCGACACGGTCGTGACCAGCATGCGGTCGTCGAGGCGCCCGAGGGGCTCGGCGTGGGCCGCGGGCGAGGGCTGGTCGGCGTGCTGCACGTCCCACGGCACCCAGCCATAACGCGGCAGGTAGACCTCGGCCCAGCGGTGGAAGTCGACGTCCCACGAGGCGTCGTCGCCGCGCACCACCACGGCCCCGACCCACCGCGCCGGCAGGCCCACGGCGCGCGCCAGGGCCACGAAAACGAAGGTGTACTCCGAGCACGAGCCGGTGCCGCGCTTGAGCGTCAGCGGCGCCGCCTCCCAGCCGCCCGCCATCTCGTAGCGCATGCGGTCGTCGATGTAGCGGGCCAGCCGGCGCGCCATCCAGTAGGGGTTCTTCTCGGTGCCGATGGCCTCGGCCGCGGACTTGCGGAGGTAGGGATCCCAGATCTGGTACTTGGGATCGTCGCCCAGGTAGCGCTGCCGGACTCCGGCGGGCACCTCGTTGAGCGGACCGACCTGCTCGGGGAACACGTACCACTGCACCCCGGCGAGCTGCGCGTGGACCCGCATGTTCGGCGCGAAGCTCTGGCCCGCCTCCACGCGCGCGGCGGTGAAGCGGGCCAGCTTCTGCTCCTGGTTGTCGATGATGAACGCGGGCGGCGGCCCGTCATGGGTGATCGAGAGCACCTCCTGGTTCTCGCGCGACGACGGGATGGCGATCACCGTGCTGACGTCGCGCAGGGCGCCCGGCCCGAGGTTCCGCACCACGTGCGTGAGGTCGAGGATCTGGTCCTTGCCGCCGAAGCGCGCGTTCTTCGTGCCGTCGTCGGCGACGAGGTGGTAGATCGTGTCGGTCTGGTAGTCGACGGCCCACAGCTTGCGGGCGGCCGGGTCCCAGGCGAGCCCCTGCACGAACGGTCCGGGCGCGGGCACCCAGAAGATCACGTCGCCGCGTTTCGGCTCGACGAGGTAGATGCGGTCGAGGAGGCGGTCGGCCACCCACAGGTAGCGGCCGTCGTACGCGAGGCCGCGCACGTCCTTGGCCGGCACCTTGAACGAGCCCAATTCGGCGCCGTCGACGGGGTTCACCGCCACGATCTCGCCGCGGCGATCGTCGGCCACCCACAGCGCCTTGCCGTCCCACGCCAGGCCGCGCGGGGACTTCCCCGGCGCGTCGAGCGAGCGCAGCACGAGGCGACGGCGCGGGTCGAGGCGGTAGAGCTTGCGCTCGGCGCCGTCGGCGGCCCACAGGGCCTGGCCGTCCCACGCCAGCCCCTCGGGCTGCCACCCCGGCGTGGGGAGCTGCGAGCGCACGACGCCGTCCCGCGGATCCACCTCGTAGATGGTGGCGGTCTTGCGGTCGGCCACCCACAGGCTCTTGCCGTCGAAGGCGAGGCCGGTGGGCGTGCGCGCCGGGCTGGCGAAGGAGCGGGCGACGTCACCGGGCCGGGACGCGGCGGGGCGCGGCGTGGCGCAGACGGCGGCGAGCAGGGCGGCTGCGGCGAACCAACGGGGGAGGGTCATGCGAAACCTCCGGGCGAGGGGATGATCGCCCGGAGGTGGGGGAAGGGCAAGCAGCCAGGGGTCAGTACTTCACGCCCACCTTCTTGGCCTGGGTGCGGAGCAGGTCGTCGACCGCGGTCTCCATGCCGCCGCCGCCCTTCTTGTCCATCTCGCCCTTGATGTAGGCGTCGCGCTTCTTGGCGACGTCGGCGATCTTCTTGTTCAGCTCCTCGCGCTCGGCCGACTTCCTGGCCAGGACGACCTTCTGCTCCGCCGCCGACTTGCCGGCGAGGTCGCCGCCCAGCTTGCTGCCGTCGACCCTGCCGCCCGCGCCCATGACCGACAGGGCGTCGGCGCTGTCCACGTGCTTGGAGCGGGCGCGGAACCCGGCGCTGGCGGCCTGGGCCGGGGCGGGCATGGCGGCGTTCTCGGCCATGCGCCGGACCGCGGCGCCGCGCTCGGCCGCGTCGCCGTAGGCGACGAAGGTGCGGGTCACGGCCGCGTTCAGCTCGGAGAGGGTGCGGTCGTAGGGGGTGTCGATCTGCATCCAGCCGCCGCTCTGCGCGACCGAGGCGTAGCCGCCGCCGGACCACGACGCGACCTGCCGCCACATCGCCTCGGTGTCGCTGGCGTCGCCGCAGCGGATGGTGTTGATGACGATGCCGGCGGCCGAGGCCTGGCGCGCGGTCTCACGCAGCGACGGCTCGTCGCCGTAGTCCTCGTGGGCGGGCGAGTCGCCGACCAGGAAGACGATGCGCAGCGCGTTCGAGCTCTTGTCCCACTGCATCCTGTGGATCGAGTCCTGGAGCGCGCGGATCACGTCTTCGCTGCGGTCGCCGCCGGCGTTCGCCGAGAACGACATCAGGTTGGCGTAGACCTCGTCCATGTTGCGCGACAGGTGGAAGACGCGCGTGACGTACTCGTCGCCGCGGTCGCGGTAGGCGACCAGGCCGATGCGCAGGTCGGGGGTGGGCTGGCCCGCGGCGATGCGGCTGGCGATGGCCCAGATCTTGGCCTTGGCGCCGGCGATCAGGCCGTCCATGCTGCCCGTGGTGTCGAGCGCGAACACGACGTCGATGCGCGGCCGCGCGCTGTCGAGCTGGCTCGCGCCGGGCGGCTGGATGATGGGGCCGGGGGTCGCGCCCGCGGTCGCGCCCCGGCCGAAGCTCAGCCAGAGGCCCAGGGCGACGAGGAGCACGGCGCCGGTGACGATGGCCGTGGTGAGGTTGCGCTTCTGCGTCTCGTTCGGGCTCATGGCGACCTCCGTATGAGCAATGCAAACGCAGGACGCGGACGGATGATCTATGAGGCTCGAAGCTCGAGGCGCGAGGCGCGCGCCTCACGCTTCGGGCATGCGTGCCGGCAGCACAATGCCTGTGATATCAGCCACTTGGCTGCCACGGCAGCCCGGAGACGGGCCGGTGGGCTACCTCTCGAACAGGGTCACGCTCGGCCAGCACGACCGCACCACGCAGGCGGGTGTCGTCGGCGCTCACGACCTCCAGACAGCCGTCGAGCGCCGGCCCGCGCGTGCTACGATGCCATGGTGTCATCGAGCGGCCCCGAAGGATCCGGGCAGCCCCGGGGAGCCCGGCGATGAAGCGCCGACGCGGCCGCCGCGCCGTGTCCGCGGGCAGGACGCAGCGGGGTGCGGCGGGCTCAGTCGCTGACGCGCCGCCGCACGCCGTGCCCCCGTCTTCGG
>JACRCY010000014.1 GCA_016218785.1 Deltaproteobacteria bacterium | reverse complement strand
GTACCAGCCGCCGCCGGCGCAGTACCAGCCGCCGCAGTACGCGCAGGCGATGCCGCCGCAGGCGCAGTACCAGCCGCCGCAGTACGCGCAGGCGATGCCGCCGCAGGGGGTGGTCTCGCAGCCCCCCAGCTACGTGCAGACACCGGTACAGATGGTCGCGCCCCGTGCCTACGTGGCGCAGCCGATGTACGCGGCCACGACCTACTACGATCCGTACTGGACCGCGGGCGCCTACGCCTCGCCCTACTACTACGGCGGGGGGTACTGGAGCGGCGGGTCCTGGTACGACGGGTACTACGGCGCGGGCTACGGGTACGGCGTCGGCTGTTGCGCCATGGTCGACTACGGCTGCGGATACGCCTACGGCGGATGCGGCGGCGGCATGAGCAGCTGCGGCGGCGGCGGCAGCTGTGGTGGCGGCGGCGGCGACTGCTAGCCGGGCCGACTCATCCCGACAGCAAGCCGGGGCCCGGAGGCCGTCGCGGCCTGCCGGCCGCGGCGGTCGTCTGGCGCTGGCGGCTCAGCCGCCGCGCTTGCGGGCGCGCAGGCCGCGGCGGCTCCCCTTCGACTTGAAGGGGCGGTGGCCGCCGAAGAAGGGCTCGCCGCCGTCGGGCGGGCCGCCCCGGGGCGCACCGAACCCGCCGGGGCGCCGCGGGCGATCCTCGGCCGAGTTGACGCGCAGCGCGCGCCCGTCGAGCTCCTGACCGTTGAACTGCTCGATGGCGGCGGCCGCCTCGGCGTCGCTCGAGTACTCGACGAAGGCGAAGCCGCGCGGGCGACCGGTCTCCCGATCGGTGGGGAGGGCGACGTCGAGGATGGTCCCGGCTGGGGCCAAGAACTCCTGGAGGCGCTCCTTCGAGGTCTGGAAGCTCAGGTTACCGACGAAAACCTTGGCGGGAATGGCTCGCTCCTTGGCAGGGGACGCTCGTGTCCCGGGGTCCGGGTGGCCGACCTCCGTGCCGGCCGAGGTGAGCAGAGCACAGTCGGGCGAGAACTGCAACCACCTCGGCGGCTCCCCGCCCCACGGGCGCCTCAGCGTGCCGCGACCGTGACCCGGTCGAGCCGCAGGGTGCCCACGCCCTTCCACCACACCCGGAACTCGAGCCCGTGCGGATCGGGCGGCACGAGGAACGGCACGGCCACCTCGACGTAGCCGGTGGCCGGGAGCTGGGCGCCGGTCACGTCGATCTGGGCCCGCACGCGGCTCTCGGCCGCGTCGTTGACGTCGAGCGTCGCAATGACCGTGGCGCCGCCGACCCCGCTGCCGCCGAGGCGGAAGCGCGCCTCGGCTACCCCGGGCGACAGCGTGGTCACGTAGGGGCCGTAGGCCAGGGCTCCGGCGCCCTCACCCGGTGCGCTCGCCACCCAGTCGCTGCCATCGAGGTGCCCGACCAGGTGCTGGAGCTGGGTCTCGGCCTCGTAGGTGGCCAGCACGGTGCCGGCCGCGGCCGCCGCCTCCAGCTTGAACCGCCGCACGCCGTTGGTGTTGGACTTCGTCGTCACCACCATGACGCGGTCGCCGACCACCTGCCACGCGGGCATGTCGTTGCCGCAGCTGCCGTCGGTGTCGGTGAGGACCGGGTTGTAGGGCCACACCTCCCCCGAGACGAGGTCGGCCGAGCGCGCCAGGCCCCAACCGTACTGCGCGCTGGCGGTACACAGGGCCGAGCCGCGCGTGCCCTCGAAGACCATCTGGCGCTGGCCTACGCGTTCGAGCAGGCCACCAGGGCGCAGCGGCCACCCACCTACGCCGCGTCGGTCACCCTGCCGGCCCAAGGCCCCGACGGGAACTGTCCGCCGGCTTGCCTTCCACCCCCAATCCCGGTTAATCCTCAAGGCAGGGCTCCGGGGCCAGGAGCCGTGGCCCGGGGCACCGGGTGGGCGTGGCGCCCCGAGGCTGGGAGCCACCAGGGGACACCGTAGGTCGGGCAGCGCCGTGGCGAAGGTCTTCGACATCCAGCGCGCGATCCAGCTCCTCGTGCGGGCGCTCTTCTACTACGTCTTCTTCTGCATCGTGAACGTCCAGGTCCTGTTCGTGGTCATGCGCGTGCCCGGCGTGGACTTCGACGGCTCCAAGGCGGTGTGGGCGAACTGCGGCGTGATCCCGGTCGCCCTGATGGTGTGGCGCCTGTGGGCCGAGCGCGCGCGGCCGCTCCCCCCGCTGCAGCCTTGGTACCGCGGCTGGGTGCTCGGCATCGCCATGTTCGGCTTCTGGTCGCTCAGCTACCTGCTCATCGGCGCGCTGGTACGGCCCGAGCGCGTCACGCAGCTGGCGTTCGAGGTCGACCGCGCGATCCCGTTCGACCCGGGCTGGGTGTTCGTCTACCTGTGCGTCTACCCGATGTTCCTCCTGCCGTTCCTGCACGACGCTCCGCCCGGGACGCACCGTCGCCTGGCGCTCGGCTACATCCTCGTGCTCCTGGTGGCCTACGCCGTGTTCCTCTCGGTCCCGGTCGGCTTCGCGCGGTCCGACATGCCCGTGGGCGCCAAGCAGTACGCCGTGTGGGCGCTCGGCAAGGTCCACGTCTTCGACCGGCCCTGGAACTGCCTGCCGTCCACGCACTGCGCCGTGTCGCTGCTCGCGGGCCTCGCGTTGTGGGAGATGGGGGGACGCATCAGGGTGTGGGGGATGGCGACCGCGCTCGGCATCGCCGTCTCGACCACGCTCACGAAGCAGCACTACGTGATCGACGTGGTGGCCGGCTACGCCCTGGCCCTCGCCAGCTACTGGCTGCTGCGCCGTGCGAGCGACGCCGAGCAGCCGGTGCGGTGGCTGCGGCCAGTGGTCGACGCGGCGCGCCGGGTCCTCCGGCCAGACTGACCATCGGTCTGGAGTCTTTCGCGCGACCCTCGTTGACAGGTCCCCTCGGCTTGTGCTTACGTCCCTCTTGCCGGCCCCGTAGTGTTCCAAAGGAGAGTCACGCATGTCCGCCCGCACGCTCCCTCTCGTCGGGTTGCTCCTCGTCGCGCACGCGGGCTGCACCGGCGGCGACGCGTGCGACGGCGTTGCCTGCTCGGGGAACGGCTCGTGCGTGATCCGCGGGGGCGCGGCGGCGTGCCTGTGCCAGCCCGGCTACGACGCCCGCGGCCTCGAGTGCGTCGCCGACCCCTGCGCCGCGTGCCCGTGCGTCCACGGCACCTGCTCGGCCGACGGCCCGGCGCCGTCGTGCGCCTGCGAGCCGGGCTACGCCGGCGCCGCCTGTGACGCGTGCGCCGACGGGTTCCACGCCGAGCAGCTCTTCTGCGTGCCCGCCGCGCCGTGCCCCGGGCCCTGCGTCCACGGCGCCTGCCTCCCCGCGAGCGGCGCCTGCGAGTGCGAGGTCGGCTTCGCCGGCGACACCTGCGAGGAGTGCGCGCCCGGCTACCACGCGGTGGGGCTCCGCTGCGTCGGCGACTCCCCCTGCGACCCCGACCCCTGCGTCCACGGCACCTGCCGCGACCTGAACGGCGAGCCCGCATGCTCGTGCGCGGCCGGGTACGCCGGCGCGCGCTGCAACGAGTGCGCACCCGGCTACGAGCCCGACGGGCTCGTCTGCGTGCCGGGCACGGTGCCGCCGCCGTGCAGCCCCAACCCGTGCGCCGCGCCCCACCGCACCGCGTGCGTGGCCGAAGGGGACGGCTACCGCTGCGACTGCGATCCCGGCTACCACCTCGAGGGGACCGGCTGCGTGCTCGACCCGGCCTGCCAGGCGACCTCGTGCACGGCTCCGCACCGCACCGTGTGTCAGCCCGACGGCAGCTCCTTCGTGTGCCGGTGCGATCCCGGCTACCACGACGAAGGCCCGGACTGCGTGCTCACCACGCCCTGCAGCCCGAGCCCCTGCACCGCGGCGCACCGGACCGTGTGCCAGGCGAGCGGCGGCAGCTACGCCTGCAGCTGCGACGCGGGCTACCACGACGAGAGCGGGACCTGCGCCCCCGACCTCGTGTGCAACGCGGCCACCACCTGCTCGGGACACGGCACCTGCACCGGCGTCGGCCTCGGGTGCGCCTGCGGCGCGGGCTACGTCGGCGACCATTGTGACGGCTGCGCCTCCGGCTACCACCCCGACGGCCTCACCTGCGTCCTCGACACCCCCTGCGTCCCCAACCCGTGCACCGCGGCGCACCGCACCCGCTGCGTCGTCGCCGGCAGCAACTACGAGTGCCGCTGCGACACCGGCTACCAGGACAACGACGGCGACGGGACCTGCGCGCCCACCTGTGCGACCGCGGGCCTCGCCTGCGGCGCGAACCAGATCTGCAGCGACGCTGCGGGCACGGCCACCTGCGTCGCCGGCCAGAAGCCGCCCATCTACATCTCGTTCCACTGGCACATGCACCAGCCGATCTACTGGCCCTACGAGAGCATCGTCGCGACCCAGAACCAGAACCGCATGGGCTACTCGGTCTACCAGATCCACCTCGATCGCAGCGGGCCCTACACCTCCTGGCCGCACGACGCGATCCAGGCGGGCCTCGGGCAGCCCCACCTCGGCGCGCAGGTGAGCTTCTCCGGCTCGCTCATGGAGAACCTCCAGAACCTGAAGGCCGCGGGCGTCGGGTTCTCGGGCTGGACCACGGCGTGGACCGAGGCCATGGGGTGGACGACGGCGCGCGGCAACCCGCGTCTCGACCTCGTCAACTTCGGCTACCACCACCCGCTGCTGGGGCTGATCGACGTCGCCGACATGCGGCTGCAGATCCAGGCCCACCGCGAGCAGGCGGCCCGCGTCTTCGGCAGCCACCCGCAGAGCCGCGGCATCTTCCCGCCCGAGTGCGCCTTCACCCCGCGCATGATCCCGGCCTTGGTGGCCGAGGGGATCGAGTGGTCGCTGGTGGACAACATCCACTTCGACCGGGCGCACGTCTCCTACAACTACACGCCCTCCTCCAACCTGCCGCCCCCCAACGCCGCCGACCAGGTGAACGACGCGCCCACCAACTGGGTGGCGCTCCAGAACATCTGGGCGCCGTCGCTGGTGTCGGCGCCCTGGGGCTACCAGCCGCACTGGGTGGAGCACCGCGACCCGGCGACCGGCCAGGTGAGCCGCTTGATAGCCGTGCCCGCGGCCCGCTACGAGGGGAACGAGGACGCCCGCGGCGGCTTCGGCGCGCTGCAGTACGAGTCGGTGATGAGCCAGTACGAGCAGCTCAACACCGACCCCGCCCACCCGATGCTGGTCGTGCTGCACCACGACGGGGACAACTACGGCGGCGGCACCGAGAGCTACTACCACGGCAACTTCCAGGGATTCGTGAGCTGGGTGGCGGGGCAGCCGACCCGCTTCGTCGCCACCACCATCCAGGACTACCTCGACCAGTTCCCGCCCGACCCCGCCGACGTCATCGCGGTGGAGGACGGCTCGTGGAGCGGCGCCGACAACGGCGACCCCGAGTTCCAGAAGTGGAACGGCGACCCCGCCGCCGACGGCTACTCGCCCGACCGCAACTCCTGGGCGGTGGTGACCGCGATGAAGAACCGCGTGCTCACCGCCGACGCGATCCTGCCCCACTCCGGCATCGGCGCCATCATCGACGGCAGCGGCAACGACACCGACCAGGCGTGGCACTACCTGCTCAACGCCGAGACCTCCTGCTACTGGTACTGGGACAACTCGGCGGGGGGGCTGTGGGACAGCCACCCGACGCGCGCCGCGAACCAGGCGGCCGCGCACGCCGACGCCGTCGTCGGCGGCGGGACCGACAGCGTCGGCCCCACCATCTACCTGCCGCAGCGCGAGCCCTACAACCCCGGCGTCGGCAGCGCCGGCTCCGACGTCAGCGTCTGGACGCTCGTCTACGACGTCTCCGGCCTGCAGGGCGTGACCCTCGCCTACCGCGTGGACGCGGACGGCGTCCGCACCACCGCGAACGACCTCATCGCCGGCGGCACCTGGACCCAGGTGCCGATGACGAGCGTCCCGCTGCCCGCGCCACGCACGGATCCCCAGCCGCTCTACCGGGCCGCCGAGTACGCAGGCAGTATAACCGCCCTCACCAACGTCCTGGTCGACTACTACGTAGTCGCCACGGACACGCGGGGGAACGTCAGCCGTTCGCCCCTGGCCCATGTGTGGATTGGCAACGGCGGCGGCTCCACGAGCGACCTGTGGACGCCGGCGCAGCCGTCCGCGAACGACGCGATCACCATCACCTGGAGCAAGCCGGCCAGGCTCCACTGGGGCGTGGACGCGAGCCTCCTCGGCCACTGGAGCCCAGCCCCGGCCGAGTACTGGCCGGCGGGGTCGGTGCTGTGGTCGGACGGCAAGGCGATCGAGTCGTCGCTCACCGGACCGAACGCGAGCGGCAAGTATTCGATCGTCATCGGGCCTTTCGATCAGACGGCGGTCCACGAAGTCAATTTCGTCTTTCACAACAACGATGGCACGTGGTCGTCGCCCGACCAGACGATCGTCATCAACTAGGCCTGCGGCGGAGAGACCCATGGCTTCCGGTTCTAGGTTCAACGCTGAACGTTCAACCTTCAACGGCCGCCTCCTGGTCGCGGCCCTGCTCGTGGCCTCGGGCTGCGGGGGTGGCGACGCCTGCGAGGGGGTCGCGTGCAGCGGCCAAGGCACGTGCGTGGTCTCGGCCGGAAGCGCCGCCTGCCTGTGCGACCCGGGCTACGTCGCCGACGGGCTCGCGTGCGTCGCCGACCCGTGTCGGCCGTCGCCGTGCGTGCACGGCTCGTGCACGCGCTCCGGCGCCACCGCCGTGTGCGTGTGCGACGCGGGCTACGCCGACGCGCGCTGCTCGACCTGCGCGCCGGGCTACCACGTGGACGGGCTCTTCTGCGTGGTGGGCTCGGCCTGCGCCGCGGACCCGTGCGTCTACGGCACCTGCCGCAGCATCGGCGGGGAGGCCGCGTGCGAGTGCTCCATGGGGTACACGGGGCCCTTCTGCGACGAGTGCGCGTCCGGCTACATGCCCCGAGACCTGCAGTGCGTCAGCGTCACCGCCTGCGACCCCGATCCGTGCGTGCACGGCGTCTGCTCCTCGACGGATGGCGTCGTGACCTGCGCCTGCGACAGCGGCTACACGGGCAGCCGGTGCTCCGAGTGCGCGCCCGGGTACCACGAGTCGGGCCTCAGCTGCGTGCCCGACGTGGGCGGCCCCTGCGACCCCAACCCCTGCACCGCGGCCAACCAGCAGATCTGCGAGGTCTCGGGCGGAGGGCACGTTTGCCGCTGCAACCCCGGCTACCACGACGAGGGCGGCACCTGCGTCCTCGACACCGTGTGCACGCCCAACCCATGCACCGCCGCCAACCGTCACGTCTGCGTCGTCGACGGCGGCGGCTACGTGTGCCGGTGTGACGGCGGCTACCACGACGAGGGCGGCGCCTGCGTGGCCGACACCGTGTGCACGCCCAACCCGTGCACCGTCGTGAACCGCACCACCTGCGTCCCCGACGGCGGCAGCTACCGCTGCGACTGCGACACCGGCTACCACCTCGAGAGCACGACCTGCGTCGCCAACACCCCCTGCAGCCCCAACCCGTGCACCACGGCGCACCAGACGCGCTGCCAGATCGACGGGGCGTCTGCCTTGTGCCTGTGCGACGCCGGGTACCACGACGCCGGGGGGACCTGCGTCGTGGACACCGTCTGCGACCCGGCCACCACCTGCTCCGGCCACGGAACCTGCACCGCCGTCGGCCTCAACTGCCAGAGCAGCGCCGGCTACACCGGCGACCACTGCGACGCGTGCGCCTCCGGGTACCACGCGGCCGGCGGCGGCTGCGTCGCCGACAGCGCCTGCGACCCGAACCCCTGCACCACCGTGCACCGCACCGTCTGCGCCGACACCGGCGGTGGCAACCACACCTGCGGCTGCGATCCCGGCTACCAGGACGGCGACAACGACGGCACCTGCCTGGCCGACTGCAACACCGCCGGGCTCGCCTGCGGCGGCCACGGCCACTGCGCCATCGTCGCCGGCGCCGCGGCCTGCGTGTGCGACACCGGCTACACGGGCGCGGCCTGCGCCGACTGCCAGAGCGGCTACCAGGACAACGATCAGAACGGCACCTGCCGCCCCACCTGCGGCACGGCGGGCCTGTCGTGCGGGGCGCTGACCTGCAGCGACTCCTCGGGCGAGGCCATGTGCGTGGGCACGCGCAGTTGCGTGAGCACGATCACCTACGACCCCGCCGGGCAGACCATCACCGCGCTCTACGCCCGCGGCGAGTTCAACTCGTGGGGCCTGACCAGCCCGCTGACCCTCGGGGGCGACGGCAAGTGGCACGTCGCGCTCAACCTGGCCGCCGGCGACTACGCCTACAAGCTGTACGACCAGGGGCGCGACCGCTGGTTCGAGGATCCGGCCAACCCCTACTTCAAGTGGGTGAGCGGCCAGCGCAACTCGCGCCTGCACGTGCCCGACTGCAACCAGCCGCTCCTCGTGCTCCTCGGCTCGCCGTCGGTCGGCGGCGGCAGCGTGAGCTTCCAGGTGCAGTACGTGGACGGCGCCGCCGGCGCCGGCGTGAGCGCCTCCTCCGCCACCGTCACCCGCAACGGCACGACCGTCGCGGGCGCCTTCAGCGCGTCGACCGGGGTCTTCACCATCAACGACACCGGGCTCGCGAACGGCAAGTACGCCTACTACCTCAATGCCAGTGACACCACGGGCCGCAAGGCCGACCGCCTCTACGTGCCGGTGTGGGTCGAGAGCACGCCGTTCGCCTGGCAGGACGCGGTCATGTACTTCGCGATGACCGACCGCTTCAAGGACGGCAACGCGGGCAACAACGCGCCCGTCTCCGGCGTGGACCCGAAGGCCAACTGGCAGGGGGGCGACCTCGCCGGCCTGAAGAGCGTCATCGACTCGGGCTACTTCGACACCCTGGGCGTCAACGCCATCTGGATCTCGTCGCCCGTCCAGAACACCGCGACCGGCTGGCAGGGGAGCGGCGGCGACACCCACATGTACTCGGGCTACCACTCGTACTGGCCCATCGCCACCGGCTGGCGGCCCGACAACCAGCTCAGCGGCGTTCAGCCGATCGACCCGCACTTCGGCACCCTCGACGACTTGAAGGCGATGGTGCAGGCGGCCCACGGCCGCGGCATCCGCGTGCTGGTCGACGCGGTCGCCAACCACGTGCACCAGGACAGCCCGCTCTGGGCGCAGTACCAGAGCGCCTCGCCGGCGTGGTTCAACCTGCCGACCTACGTGTGCGGCTGGGACCAGCCCATCACCTGCTGGTTCGCGTCGTACCTCCCCGACTTCAAGTTCGAGACGCTGCCGACGCTCACCACCGTGGTCGAGCACTTCGTGTGGCTGGCGCAGGAGGCGGACCTCGACGGCTTCCGCGTGGACGCCGTCAAGCACTTCATCCACGACCTCGGCTACGCGCTGCGCGGGCGCCTGAACGAGGCGGTGGCCACCACGGGCACCCGCTACTACCTGGTCGGCGAGACCTTCACCGGCGAGAGCGACGGCGAGAAGCAGCTCATCAAGTCGTACGTGCACGCCGAGGAGCTCGACGGCCAGTTCGACTTCCCGCTCTACTGGAGCGTGCTCGAGGCCTTCCTGCGCGAGGAGCGCGACTTCCGCTCGCTCGAGTCGATGCTCCAGGCCAACGACGGCTACTACGGCACCTGGGCCGTGATGTCCAATTTCTTGGGCAACCACGACGTGCCGCGGGCCCTGTCGCACGCCGCCGGCCAGATCGCGGACATGTGGGGCAACGGCGCCAAGGACCAGGGCTGGAACAACCCGCCGGCGCTGCCCACGGCCGTCGAGCCCTACCAGAAGCTCCGGCTGGCGTGGACCTTCCTCATGACCGTCAAGGGGATCCCCCTCATCTACTACGGCGACGAGTTCGGCATGGAGGGGGCCGGCGATCCTGACAACCGCAAGATGATGCGCTTCGGCGGGAGCCTGAGCCAGAACCAGCAGGACACCCTGGCCCACGTGGCCAAGCTGACCGCGGTGCGCAAGGCCCACCCGGCGTTCCGCTACGGCGCGCGCAGCCAGCTCTACATGGAGTCGGCCAACGGGCTCTTTTGGTCCTACGGCATGAAGCAGGGGAGCGACGTCGGCGTGGTGGTGTTCAACCGCTACCCCAGCGGCCAGACGCGCAACGTCCCGGTGGCCTCCCTGGGCCTGCAAAACGGCCAGATCCTCCGCGACGTCATCCACGGCGGCACCGTGTCCGTCGCCGGCGGCAACGTGAGCATCACCCTCGGTCCGCGCGACTCGGCCGTGCTGGTGCTGCAGTGAGACGCGCGCTGTGGCTCCTCGGCGCAACGGCGCTGGCCGCCGGTTGCGGGGGCGGTGGCAGCGCCGACCCCTGCCGCGGCATCGACTGCTCGCGCCACGGGCGCTGCGTGGCCGCCCTGGGCTCGGCCGCCTGCGACTGCGACCCGGGCTACTTCGCCCTGGGGGTGGTCTGCCAGCCCGACCCGTGCGCCGCGCGCACCTGCGCGCACGGCAGCTGCCGCCAGGCCTATGGCCTGTGCGAGTGCGACGCCGGCTGGGACGGCGACGCCTGCGACCTGTGCGCCACCGAGTACCACCTCGAGGGCGGCGACTGCGTCCCCGATCAGCCGTGCCAGACGCACCACTGCATCCACGGCAAGTGCCGCCTCGACGGGAGTCTGGAGCTGTGCGACTGCAACCCCGGCTACACCGGCGACGTCTGCGACGTGTGCGCCCCCGGGTACCACGCCGAGGGGCTCACCTGCGTCGCCGATCCGGCCGACGCCTGTCACCCGAACCCGTGCACCGCCGCCTACCGCACCACCTGCGTCCTCGACGGCACGGGCTACCGCTGCGACTGCGACGCCGGCTTCCACCTCGAGGGGAGCACCTGCGTGGGCGACGACGCCTGCCACCCCAACCCCTGCACCGCCCAGAACCGCACCGCGTGCGTGGTCGTGGGGAGCGGCTACGAGTGCCACTGCAACCCCGGCACCCACCTCGAGGGAAACGCGTGCGTCGCCGACGACGCCTGCCACCCCAACCCGTGCACCGAGACCAACAAGACGGTCTGCGCGATCAGCGGCGGCGGGCACACCTGCAGCTGCGACCCGGGCTACCACCTCGAAGGGAGCGCGTGCGTCCTCGACGACGCCTGCCACCCCAACCCGTGCGTCGAGACCAACAAGACCGTCTGCACCGTCGTCGGGCTCGGGCACACGTGCAGCTGCGACGGCGGCTACCACGCCGAGGGCAACGCCTGCGTGCTCGACGATCCCTGCCACCCGAACCCGTGCGCCGAGGCGAACAAGACGCTCTGCACCATCGTCGGGCTCGGACACACCTGCGACTGCGACGTCGGCTTCCACCTCGAGGGGAACGACTGCGTGGGCGACGACGCCTGCCACCCCAACCCCTGCACCGAGTTCGGCCGCACCACCTGCCAGGTGGTCACCGGCGGCTACGCCTGTGCCTGCTCGACGGGCTGGCACGAGGTCGCGGGCGCGTGCGTGCCCCTGTGCGGCGCCGACGCCGACCTCTGCACCGCCGCCCACCCCTCGGCGCAGAAGCTCACCTCGGCGAACGGCCACGGCGCGGTCGGCTACAACCTCGCGGCGCACAAGGCCGACACGCTGCTCGAGCACCTCTATCGGAACTGGGACGACGGCGTGTACACGCGGGACGTCCTCTACGACTCCTATCTCGGGTTGCGTAGCCAGGGCCAGAGCGTCTGGCTGAACACGGTGGCCCCGGAGCGCGAGGAATACCTGGAGCAGACCGGCATCATTCACGTGGTTCACAGAATAGGCTCCGTCCGCATCGACACCTACCTCTACGCGCCGTACGAGCTCGGGCGCCCGGCGCTGGTCCTGCTCGGCCAGGTGACCAACGAGGGGCCCACCTCGGCCACGGCCTCGCTCTACACGATCCACAACTACCACCTCGGCTACACCAGCCCGGGCGACCCCGTGAACCCCGACGCGACGACCGAGCGGATCCAGTACCAGTCGGGGACCGGCGCGTACCTCGAGACCGGCGTCGGCGGCGTGCTGGTGCACCGGCCGCTGGGCACGGCCACGCACCACGCCTGCACGCCCAACAACCCGTGGGCGGCGCTCAACGCCGGCCAGGACCTGGTCGACACGGCCGACAGCGGTACCGGCACCGACCGCGTGGCGGGCTACCAGAAGGACTTCACGCTCGCCGCGGGCGCGTCGGGCTGGTTCGGCGTGGTCTCGGCCTTCGAGCGCAACGCGGCCTCGCAGGCGCAGCTCCTCGCCGACGTGGAGGCGGTCTACTCCGCCAAGGACGCGGCGGCCGCGCTCACCGAGGCGCTGACCTCCTGGCGCGCCTGGCGCACGGCCGCGCCTGCCGGGCTGGCGCCGCAGGAGGCGTGGGTGTGGCGGCAGTCCGAGGCGGTCCTGCGCCAGGGCCAGGTGCGGGAGCCGTCCGACCTGTCGTACGGCCAGATCGTGGCCTCGCTGCCGCCGGGGCAGTGGAACATCGCGTGGGCGCGCGACATGTCGTACGCCATCGTGGCGCTGGCGCGCACCGGCCACCTCGCCGAGGCGCACGCCGCGCTCGAGTTCGTGCTCAAGGCCGAGTCGAGCCGCTTCCAGAGCTACGTCGGCTCCCCCTACCAGGTGAGCGTGTGCCGCTACTACGGGAAGGGGAAGGAGGAGAGCGACGTCAACGCCGACGGGCCCAACATCGAGTTCGACGGGTTCGGGCTGTTCCTGTGGGCCCTCGCCGAGTACCTCCAGCGCGGCGGCGACGTCGCGCTGCTCACCACCTACTGGACCACGATCCGCGACCGGGTGGGCAACGTGCTCGCGGGCCTGACCGACGGGAGCACGGGCCTCGTCAAGGCCGACTCGTCGATCTGGGAGGTCCACTGGAACGGCAAGCAGAAGCGCTACACCTTCACCTCGCTCACCGCCGCGCACGGCCTGTGCCGGGCCGCGGCCCTGGCGCAGGGCCGGGGCGAGCCGACCGTGGCCGCCGCGTGGCAGGCGGCGGGGGTCGCGATCCGCGACGGGCTGCGCACGAAGAGCGTCGACGGCAGCAAGGTGCTGGCCTCCTCGTACGAGGAGCTGCAGGCCGCCTCCGGCTACCACGACGTGGCGTCGGTGGAGGCGCTCGGGTACCTGCTCTTCGAGCCGGACGGCGCCGTCGCGGCCGCGACCCTGGCGTCGTTCGATGCGGGCCTCAAGGTCGGCAGCGGGCGCGGGTATTTCCGCAACGACGACGGCGGCTGGTACGACTCGCAGGAGTGGGTGTGGGCCGACCTGCGCATCGCGTCGGGGCGGCGCCTCAGCGGCGGCACCGCCGCGGCCGATCGGCTGGTCGGCTGGATCGGCGCGCAGGCGCTCGCCAACTTCGGCATGATCGCCGAGCTCCACCACCCCGCGACCAGCGACTACGAGGGGGAGGTGCCCATGGTCGGGTACGGCGCAGGCGCCTACCTGCTGGCGCTCCTCGACCGCGAGACGCCGCCCACCGTCACGCCGGTCTGCGGCAGCTGGGAGGCGCCGTGAGCGCTGATCGCCACGAGGGGGCTCCGCCCCCTCGCCCCGCCGGCGGAGCCGCCGGGGTCCCCACACCCCCGCGGCGCGCCTCGCGCGCCGGCTCGCGCCTTCCGGCGCTCCGCGTCGCGGCCCTGGCCGTGTGCCTCGCGGCGTGCGGCGACGCTTCGCCGCCTGCCGGCGCGGAGCGCGACTGCTCGTTCGTCGCCTTCTATCAGGCGCCGGCGACCGCGGTGTTGCCCGCGCGCGTCGCTGTGGTCGGTGACTTCAATGACTGGGACCCGGACGCCGTGGACATGGAGCCCACGGGCGAGCCCGGCCTGTACTACGCCGTGCTCGCGCCAGAGCCCGGGTGGCACACCTACCGCATTCTCGTCGACGGCGAGACGGTGCTCGACGGCTCCAACCCGCTCACCCTGCTCGGCGACGACGGCCACGAGGCCTCCGCCATGCACATCCCCGACTGCGCGGCGCCCGGCCTCGAGGTGCGCGGCCTCGCCGCGGCGGGCGGACTCGCGGCCGAGGTCGCGTTCCTGCGGGCGCGCGCCGGAGCCGCGCTCGACCTCCCCACGCTGGTCGTGACCGTGGACGGCACGGCGGCCGCGGCCGCGGTGAGCGCCGGCAGCGAGATCGCGGTGACCGCGGTCGGCCTCCTGCCGGGCAAGCACCGCCTGCGGGTCGCCGCCCGCGACCGGGACGGCATCCCCGCCGCGCCGCTCGAGGTCCCGTTCTGGATCGAGGCCGAGCCGTTCGACTGGCGCGACGCCCTCATCTACCAGGTCGTGGTGGATCGCTTCCGCCGGGGCGGCGGGGCGCTGCGCGACGACCTCTCCATCACGTCGTTCCGCGGGGGCGACCTCGAAGGGCTGACCGCGGCCATCGCGGACGGGTACTTCGAGAGCTTGGGCGTCACCGCCCTGTGGGTCTCGCCCCTCTACCAGAACCCCGAAGGCGTGCTGCCCGGCCACGCCGGCCACGAGTCGGAGGCGTACCACGGCTACTGGCCGAGCGAGCCGCGCACCGTCTCCGCGCGCTTCGGCGGCGAGGCGGCGCTCGACGCGCTCGTCGCCGCCGCCCACGCCCGCGGCCTGCGAGTCCTCATGGACCTGGTGCCCAACCACGTGCACGAGTCGCACCCGTACTACCGCGAGCACCGGTGGGACGGCTGGTTCAACCACCCCGACGGCGACTGCGTCTGCGGCGCCGCGTGCTCGTGGGGCGGCTTCATCGAGGAGTGCTGGTTCGACCCGTTCCTCCCCGATCTCCGGTGGGGGTACGGCCCGGTCGTGGAGCAGGGCGCCGCCGACGCCGTCTACTGGCTCGACCGGTTCGACCTCGACGGCCTGCGCATCGACGCGGTCCCCATGATGCCGCGCCTGGCCACGCGCCATCTGCGCGATGCCGTCCACCGCCGCCTCGAGACCGGCGGCACCCACGTCTACCTCGTGGGGGAGACCTACACCGGCACCGGGGGGCAGCCCTCCATCCGCTACCACCTCGGGCCGCAGGGCCTGTCGGGGCAGTTCGACTACCCGGTGATGTGGGCCCTCCGGGCCACGCTCGCCGGCCGCACGACCATGGTCGACCTCGACGCCGAGGTGCGGCGCAGCGAGGCCTCGTGGGAGGGCTCGGGCGCGGTCATGGCCCCGATCCTCGGCAACCACGACGTGGCGCGCCTCGTCTCGGAGCTGAACGGCGACCACCTCGGCGCGCCCTGGGACGCGCCGCCGCCCGCGCCCGCGACCGACAAGCCGTACCAGCTCCTGGAGCTGGCGTGGTCCTTCCTGCTCACGCAGCCGGGGGCGCCCGTCATCTACTACGGCGACGAGGTCGGCATGCCCGGCGCGTCCGACCCGGACAACCGCCGCAACATGCGCTTCGGCGACGCCCTGACCGAGCGCGAGGCGGCGGTGCGGGCGCATGTCGCGCGGCTCGGCCAGGCGCGGCGCTGCTCGGTGGCGCTCAGGCGCGGAGAGCGCCGCACGCTCCTCGTGAACGAGAACCTCTACGTCTACGGGCGCGACGCTGGCGCCGG
This sequence comes from Deltaproteobacteria bacterium, assembly GCA_016218785.1. Taxonomy (GTDB): domain Bacteria; phylum Myxococcota_A; class Polyangia; order JACRCY01; family JACRCY01; genus JACRCY01. Next base: position 4,787 of record JACRCY010000014.1, on the reverse strand, counting down.
GACCGTGGCGCTCGTGGCGCTGAGCCTCGCCACGGTACCGCGGGACCTGCACCTCGACGTGCCCGCCGACTGGTCGTTCGTGGACGACACGCCGCTCGCGGACGCGCTCGGCGCCGCGGTCGCCGTCGCCGGTCGCTCGGTGACGTTGACGGTGCCCCCGCGGGGGGCCGCGGTGCTGCTCTCGGAATCATCCTGCGTGGGGGAGTAGAATGGATCCAATCGTGCGAGCTCTCCTCGGCCTGACGGCGCTGCTGCTGTGGGGGGCCGCCACCGGCTGCGACGTGCCCGCCGCCCAGGTGGACGGCGGCGTCTACGACGCCCCGCGGCCGCCCGACGTGTGGGACCCGGGACCCAAGCCGACGGGGCCGTGCAGCTACGGCTACGGCGAGAGCTGCCCCACGGCCGCGGTGGACTGCAACCTCAACCCCTGCGCTCACGGCACCTGCCTGCGCGGCGACGCCGGCGTCGACTCCTGCATCTGCGAACCGGGCTACGCCGGCCTCCTGTGCGCGGAGTGCGCGCCGGGCTACGTCGCCGAGGGCCTCGAGTGCCTGGCCTCGAACCCGTGCGTGAGCGGTCCGTGCCTCTACGGCACGTGCTACCCCCAGGGGCCGGTCTTCTACTGCGAGTGCGACGCCGGGTACGCGGGGACGCGGTGCGACGAGTGCGCGCCGGGCTACCACCCCGTGGACCTGCAGTGCGTGCCGGACTGACGCGGCCGTAGCCCCGCCGGGCGACGCTGCGCCGCGTGCGCGGGATTGCGCCGGCGCCGCCTGAGGCCCAGCGCGCGATCGATCTGCTCGAGCGCAGCGACGTCCAGGAACGACTCGCCGCAGCGCGGGCAGACCTGGACCTCGACGCCGCGCACGCGCCGCACCACCCCCTGCTGCGCGTTGATCCGGCGCGCGCGCCATCCCGCCGCCCCCGGCGGCAACTCGGAGCACATCGCGAACCGGGCCTTCATGCTTCCTACGCGTAGGGCTCGCAGCGTGGCGGCTGCTTCAAGATACGGGGGCGGGACCGGGGTCCGAAGCTGCGGGTGGGTCCCAGCCGAACAAGCTCTTCAAGGACGCGTCGACACACGCTTCCGGGGTTCCTACCGGTGACCCGCCGCCGAGCCGGGCGGGAACGTACGCTCCCTCGAGCGGATCCCACGACGCTACGCCCCAGCGGTCCCTGTTCCCTGTCCACTCCAAGCGACAGAGATTGGAGCAGTCCTCTCCACGCACGCGCACCGCGGGGTTCAGGAAACCGACTCGGACATAGGCCCGCGCGGGACGGAGAAACACGAAGAAGTAGATCTCACGTGCGGCCCACCGCGTCTCGTGCCGCTCGAGCCGGCGCCTGAGTTCATGGCGCGCATCTGGCGGGATTCTGCCAATCTCCTTCTTGCCCGTCATCGGCGGCTCCAAAGCTACCTCCCGAGTTCGGCGATCAACTTCGACTTCCGCTTCTCGAGGGCGGCGACCTGCGTCTTCAGCCGCTTCAGCTCCCGGTTGACACGGGCCAACTCGGTCTTCGCCTGCTGTGCCTTCAGGTAGCGGTCCCCGTGCTTGCTCTTGACCAGCGCTTCGACCTCTCGCCGGAGCAGTCGCAACCAAGGGTTCCCATACATCGAACCCTCGCGGTACTGGAGCTTGCCGGCCCGAACGGCGCCGAAGATCTCGTCCTGCGTCAGCCCGAGCTCTTCCCGCGCCGTCTTGTCGCTGAGCGTCGCGCCCTTCCTCAGCCACTCGTCCTCCAGGTCGTCCATCGTCTTCCCCTTCTGCGCGGCGCTGCGTTTGACGACCGCGTCCGTAGGCCGCGCCCGGTCGGCCCACGACCGTCAGTTCAATGACCCCGCGTCGGTGGATCCAGGTTCGATGCTCACGCCCTTCTCGGGATCGACGTTCAGGAGGAGCGTGCCGTAGTGCATGAAGATGAGTATCCGGCCCCGGCCGCGTCGACGTAGCCAACGCTGGGTGACTCGATCACCGTGCATTGTCTGGGCCATTCGCTCCGCGGTAGCTTCGGCGAGCTGGAACACGGGGCTTTCGCCATCCCAGCCCAGGTTGCGGATCGGTTCCTCGTCGTGGGGCTCGAACACGACGACAGCGATCTTGCCGCGGGCGACTATCGGCGCGATAGCCTCGGCGTTGGGCTTGATCGCCCTCTCCACCAGCGCTGCGCTCTCGCCTGGCGCCGTCACAGTCCAGTCCTTCAGGTCCATCGGGGGACTCTTCGGTCGCTTCGATCTCTTCGCTGTCATCGGGCGTCCTCCAGCCGGGGCCGGCATCCCGAATGACACGCGGTCTCGCGCCCGGGGTCAAGCCGGAGCGGCGTCTGCGACGGTGCTCGGAGGCGCGTGGCGTGGACGCGGGGGCGGCCGGAGTTGAGGGGCGGGCCTACGCGTCCGCCGACTGCACGCCCGGCGCCGCGGCGGCATCCTGGAGCAGCGCGGCGAGGGTTGCGGCGTGCGGGGCGAGGGCGGCGTGGATCCGCTCCCGGCCCTCGTCGCCACTGGCCTGGACTGCCCGGTCCACCCGCGCGCGGTACTTCTGCCAGGCCCGCTCCAGCCTCGCGAGCGGGGCCGCGCCGGGCCGGGCGGGACTGTGGAGCAGCAGCAGGCGCTGCCGCCTGACGCCGAGCAGCAGCAGGCGCCAGCGCCCGCTCAGGCGCCAGCGCCCGCAGATCTACAGCCTCTGGGTGCGGCACGGCTCCAGTCGAGGGCTCCGCCATCGGCCGTGCCCACCGGAGAGTCATCAACTGCGGGGGCGTTCTCTTGATTGGAGGCACCTTCTTGGACCTCACCAGGGTAACAAGCCTGCGGACCTCGTCAAGGACCCAGACCGATTGACCGTGGCGCCACAGGAGGATACCGTCCCGGGTGGCGGGGAGCCGATCCATGTCGCGCCGCAAGACTGGTCCCCGGGGACGCCGGCCGGCCGAGGACGCCGCGCCCGCCGAGGGTGTGGGCGCCGCCGCCGCGCCGCCGCCCGAGAAGACCATCGACCTCGACGACGGAGCGGAGGTGAGGGTCGAAGACCCCGCCGCCCAGCCGCCGCCGCCGCCGGCCCACGCCCTGCGCGACCGGGCGCGCTCGCTCGCGCCGCGCCGCCCGCTCGTCGACTGCGGCCTGCTCGCCACCGGCGGGATGAGCCGGGTGCACAAGGTCTTCGACGCCTCCCTGCAGCGCCACTTGGCGCTGAAGGTGCTCGACCCGGGTGCGCTCCCCGAGGCGCTCACGCCGACCGGGGCGCACCTGCGCTTCCGCGAGGAGGCACAGCTGACGGGGCAGCTCGACCACCCCAACATCCCGCCGGTGCACGATCTGTGGCAGGACCCGGGCGGCCCGCCCTGCTTCACCATGAAGCTGGTCGAGGGGCACACCCTGACCGAGCGGCTCAACGCCACGCCGCTCGCCGAGCGCGCCGACCACGAGCTCGAGCGGCTCCTCGACATCCTGCTCGTGGTCTGCGACGCGATCTCCTTCGCCCACAGCAAGGGCGTCATCCACCGCGACCTCAAGCCCGACAACATCATGGTCGGCAGCTACGGCCAGGTGTACGTGATGGACTGGGGGTGCGCGCTCGCCACGAGCCCGGGCGGCGCGGCCGCCCCCGGCCGCGAGGCGGGCGCCGGCCGCGACGACCACGGCACGGTGGTGGGGACCGGCGCGTACATGGCGCCGGAGCAGGCCAACGGCCAGGTCGCGCTCATCCGCGAGTGGACCGACGTCTACCTCCTCGGCGCCGTGCTCTACGAGATCCTCACGCAGCAGCCGCCCCACCGCGGGCGCACGGCCTTCGAGTCGGTGCAGCTCGCCCGCGAGAACCAGATCCGCCCGCCGCAGCAGGTCGCTGGCGAGGTGCGGCTCCCGCCCGAGCTGTGCCGGGTCGCGATGCGCGCGCTCGAGGCCAACCCGATGCGCCGCTACCCGACGGTCATCGCGCTGCGCGACGACATCAAGCAGGCGTTGCGCCGCGGCTGGTGGCTCGAGTCGGCCACGTTCCTGCCGGGGACGCTCATCTACCAGCAGGGGGATCCGCCGGACGCGGCGTACATCATCCTCTCCGGCTGCTGCGAGGTCTTCCGCATGGAGGACGGCCGGCGCGTGGTGCTGCGCGGTATGGGGCCGGGGGACTCGTTCGGCGAGGCGTCGCTGGTCAGCGGCCGGTCGCGGAGCGCCACCGTGCAAGCGCTCACCGAGACCACGGCGACGGTGATCGACAAGGACTGCCTGGAGCGCGCCCTCGGCCGCGACTCGTGGCTGGGGCAGTTCATGCGGGCCCTGGCCAACCGTTTCCACGATCTCGACGCGCGTCTCGCCCTCCTGCGGCGCCACGGCCCGGGGCGCTGAGCTGGCCCATCGTGAAGGTTGACTTCAGGTTAACCAATGGTTGACCTGGGCTCGTGCCACGGGAGATCGCCGAACGCAAGTACCACTTCGCGCCGCTCCAGCGGCAGCGGCGCGAGGTCGAACGGCTGGTGCGGTCCGGTCGCTACGCGAACGTCACGGACTTCCTGCGCCATGCCATCGACCACTACCTCGACAGCATCGGCCGGCCGCCCCTGTCGCAGCAGGCCCGCGAGATGGCCGAGGAGTACGAGGCCGGGCGCGAACGCACCCGCGACGCCGATCGGCTGCAGGCCGCTTCGATGGAAACGGACGAGCGGTGGTGACGCCGCGTCGGGGTGACCTGTGGTGGGTGCGTCAGCCGGCCTGGCCGGAGCAGGCCGCGGACACCAGCAAGCGGCGCCGGCCCTGCCTGGTCGTGAGCGGTGATCCGTGGAATCTCGAGCCGCGC
>JACRCY010000196.1 GCA_016218785.1 Deltaproteobacteria bacterium | reverse complement strand
TCGGCCGGGGGGGGTGCCGGCGCGGCCTCGGCCGGGGGCACGACCACGGGCACCGCCATGGGCGTCTTGCGGCGGGTCAGCAGGACGACCTCGCCATCGCGCGCCTCGGCCGGGATGGGCTCGGGTGCCGCCGCGTTCGGAGGGGGCGCGACCGCCGCGGGCGGGGTCGGCATCGCGGCGGGCGCGAGCGCCCCGAGCAGCGTCGGGATCGCCGCGGTCGGGATCGAGTAGTACTTGTCGAGCGCCCACGCGATCGCCGCCTCGGTGGTCACCGCGCGCATCACGAAGTGGCCGGTGAAGAAGCCGACCTCGTCCACGGCGTGGGTGTCGCTCGGGTCGGCCATCGCGAGGGTGAGATTCCCCTCGCGGTCGACGCTGACCGGCACCACCCGGAACTCCGCCGCCATGTCGGGCGGGACGATGGCGATGACCTTCTTGGCGATGGTGGCGAGGGCGTCCTGGCCGATCCTCGGCACCATCAACCGGTGGCGGAAGAAGTCCGCGAGCTGATCCTCCGTGGCGAAGCCGAGCGCGACCAGGTGGCAGCCGAGGGTGCCGCCGTGCTGCCGCCTCGATTGGTTGGCCCGGGCGAGCTGCTCGTGCGTGATGAGCCCCGCACGCAGCAGCATCAGGCCACCGGTCTCGGCCACATCCACCTCCGCGAAGGCCAATCTTCCAGCCCGACGGGCGATCTGTCAACACTTCAGTCCGGCTCGACGTCCGGTCCGGTGTGCCTACAATCAAGTGGCGTGCCACCCGAAGACGCCCCGCGCATCTACCTCGACCACAACGCGACCACGCCGCTGGACGCGGAGGCCCGCGCGGCGATGCTGCCCTTCCTGGAGGGGACCTTCGGCAACCCCTCGAGCGTCCACCGGGCCGGGCGCGTCGCCCGCCACGCGGTGGAGGAGGCGCGCGCCGCCGTGGCCGCGCTGGCGGGGGCACGCCTCGAGGAGGTGATCTTCGTGAGCGGCGGCACCGAGGCCGACAACCTGGCCCTCCGCGCGGGCCTGCAGGCCGCCCGGAGCCACGGGCGCGCACCTCACCTGGTCCTGTCGCCGCTGGAGCACCCCGCCGTGCGCGAGTGCGCCGCCGCACTGGCGCGGGAAGGGGCCCTGGTCACGGAGCTGCCCGTGGACGCGCACGGCCGCCTCGACCCGGACGACCTGCGCCGTGCCCTGCGCCCCGACACGGCGCTGGTGTCGATCCAGGCCGCCAACCACGAGATCGGCAACGTCTATCCGGTCGCCGAGCTGTGCGCCATCGCCCGGGAGCGCGGCGCGCTCTTCCACTGCGACGCGGTCCAGGCAGCCGGGAAGATGCCCCTGGACGCGGGCGCGGCGCGGCCCGACCTCGTGTCGCTCTCGGCCCACAAGCTGTACGGCCCCAAGGGCGTGGGCGCGCTCTGCGCGCGGCGCGACCTCGGGCTGGCGCCCATCCTGGCCGGCGGGCACCAGGAGCGGGGGAGGCGGCCGGGCACCGAGAACGTGGCGGGCATCGTGGGCTTCGGCGTGGCCGCGGCCGTGGCCCTGCGCCGCTGGGAGGCCGACGCCGCGCGCGTCGCCGCGCTGCGCGACCGTCTCGAGCGCGCCCTGCTCGCGCTCCCCGGCGCGCGGCTGAACGGCGATCCCGACCCCGCGGGGCGCGTGCCCGGCACCCTGAACGTCGGCTTCGACGGCGCCGAGGGGGCGCTCGTGGCCGTGAACCTGGACCTGGCCGGCGTGTGCGTCTCCACCGGCGCCGCCTGCTCCTCGGGGTCGCTGGAGCCGTCGCCGGTCCTGCTGGCGCTGGGGTGCACGCGGCGCGAGGCGGCCTCGTCCGTGCGCTTCAGCCTGGGGCGCGACACGACCGCCGCCGAGGTCGACGAGGTCGCGGCCATGCTCCCCGCGATCCTCGAGCGGGTGCGCAGCCTGGCGCCGGTGGCTTGACGCCCGGCCGCGGCTACGGCTGCGGCTCCGGCCGCGGCTCCGGCTCCGGCTGCGGCTGCGGGTGCGGCAGCGGCCGCGGTTGCGGCTCCGGCAGCGGGCTCCGGCGCGCTAGCTCCGGCGATGCGTGAGACGCCACAACATGGCCAGCTCCCGGTCGAGCAGCGCGCGCGGCGCCGCGAGCGCGGCGGCGCCGAGGTAGCCCCACGCCTCGCCGAGCGCGAGCGCCGCACGCACCTCGGCCGCGCTGCCGGCCGCCACGCGCCAGAGATGGTGGCGGTCGCGGCCCTCCCGCCGCGCCGCCTCGGCGACGTTGAGCGCCACGCTGCCGGCCGCGCGCCGCGCCTGGTCGGCGAGGTCGCGGTCGTGGCGTCGCAGCTCCGCGAGCGGCTCGCGGAGCGCGGCCGCGAGCTGGATGGCGATCTCGAGTGCGTCAAAGGCCATGTGCAACCTCCCGTCCAAGGCGGCCCGAACGCGGGCCCTCGAACCCACCCGGCGCAAGCGGCGTGACGACGCGTCGCCAGCAGGCCCGGGCCAATGCCGCCGCCGGCCCAGCGCGTTGGCGCGCCGGTTGCGCCACAAGGTCGAGGGCCCGCGGGCGGGCCGCCGCAGGAGGGGGACGCGGGGACGCTGTCGCACGAGGCGCCAGGCGGCCGGGGCTGCGGCGCCGGCGATGATGATCCCGCAGGAGGGCCCCCGGCGACGGGCCACGGAGGCCATGGGGCCGCAAACGAGGAATTGCTGGCGACAGAGCCGAGCCGTACACTCTCCTCGTGAAACACAAGCGCTTCGTTCCCACGCACGAGGAGCAACTGATCAACCGGTTCCTGGCGGCCTCCCCGACACTCCCATCCTCGCCGCGGCACGACGCACATGACCTGACGCTTCGTGAGGTCGACTGCTCCCAGGGTCGCGCGGACGTCATGCGCGTCCTTTTCCGCGACCCACCGGCGAGCAACCGCGCCGGCGAGCTGGGTCGTGTGATGGGGCTGCCGTCCGGCGCCGCCCTCCTGGCCGCGCTCCAGGCCGCGCCCCGAACGGCCTCGTACCTCAGCGAACGGACCGGTCTCTCCGGGCGCACCACGCGGCAGCGCTTGCTGCAACTCGAGGCAGCAGGCCTGGCTGAGCGCACGGGCCCGTGGTGCTACCGGCGCACGCCGCTCGTCGACCAGGTGGCCGAAGTCGAGATCTGGTCCTTCGAGGCCAAGGTCGACAAGTGGAAACGGGCCCTCTACCAGGCCATGCAGTACCGCGGGTTCTCCCATCGGTCGTTCGTAGTGCTCCCGGCAGACCGTGCGCGCGTTGCGCTCGAGAAGCTTGACCGGTTCCGGGGCCTGGGGATCGGGTTGGTGACGGTCTACAATACCGAGGGCCTTCGAGTCGTTCTCCAGCCGCGCCGCGCCGCCCCCTTCTCGCGGGCCCTGTTCTTCCTGGCGCTGGGGCGAGCGTACGAAGCCCTGTCGTCAGATCGCCGCCAGCGCGCGAAACGCACTGAGAGCATCCGCCCAGTCGCGTAGGTGCGCATCTGCGGACAGCCACTCGAAGCTGACCCTGGCCCGCTCGAGCGCCCGGTAGGTGCCGCCGGCGCGGGTGATCAGGTCCTCACAGCGGTCGATCCGCTTGGGCGCGTCACGCGCGGCGACCGCGGCAGGGGGGCGGTGCCCGCATGATGCGGACTGCGTCAAGCGAAGACGGACAGTACCCGGGACGGACGAGAGCGTTCCGCCGAGCTACGCAGCAGCCAGGGCGAACGCTCGGCCAAACAACTCGGCGTCGAGGTCGGCGCCGCCAGCACGACCACGGAGGCGCACCTGGCCCATGGGGCCCTCGATATCGTGCAGGTCCGGGGCGAGTAGTCTGACCATCTTGCGGACCGACGCTGACAGTTCCTTGGGCTTGTGACCTCGCACCGGAGCGGTGCAGAACAGGCGGCTGGTTCGGCGGCCAAGCCGCTCACAATCCTCCTTCGTTGGGAGCGGTTTCGCGCCGGCTGCGTAGGGCGTCACGACGGCGAAGGGGTTGACCTCCAGGAGGTCGCTCCAGACACCAGGGTCGTCGGCGTTGGAAGACCCGTGGTGGGGTACCTTGATGACCCGGGCGCGGCTCTGGGGCCGTTCTCTGGAGCTGACGACAGCCTGCCACCCCGTGCGTGCATCGCGTCCCGCCTCCAGGTCGGCCCCGAGCAAGACTCGTAGGCCGCCGAACTCGACCCATAGCGCGACGGACACCTCATTCGGATCTTGAGCGACGAGCCTCCTCTTGGGGGTCGAAGCCCTCCCCGGCCGGATTGCGGCGAGCTCGCGGAATGCGAGCGTGGTGGTCCCATGGGAGGGACTCAAGGCGTGCACGCTGGCATGGTTGGACCGGTAGAGACACTGGTTGCAGTGAGCCCAGGTGGGGCCCATCGACGCGCTCCTGCCGAAGGTTCGTTTCCGCAGGATCTCCAGCATCGAGCCGAACTCATCCAGGCAGCGCGACATCGACGAGGTGCGAGCGGCACCCAGGAGGAGATGGAACTCCTCCGACCGCAGGGCGCCGGAGCAAACCATGCCGGCGGATGAGGCGGCCTGGAAAAGCTCGGCCACCCCCCTCAAGTGGTCGTCGTGCCAATGAGTGACCACGACCTCCTTGACGGCCGTCGCCACATCGACGCCGAGCAGCTCAAGGTAGTCGAGGGCCACCGGCCTGCGCGTGGTCGTGTCGACACACGAGTCCACGACTATCCACTCCCCGCCGCCCACATGGACCACGACGCATTCGCCAACCCCGGCGCCGAAGACGGACACCTCGAGTTCGTCCGGGGCAGGCGGGTCCTGCGGGTCAGCGATCCGGGTCGCTGAAGAAGACATCGAACTCCGCGGCAAGCTGCCTGGCGCGAGTGAGTTCGGAACGGGTCCAGGCGGGGAGTCGCTGGAAGTGGATGAGGCTCTCGAGTTTCTTCTGTCCGTGTGGCTCAATGCGGTAGCCGACCGTCCAGTAGAATACGGCTCCCTGCTGAACGAGCGCCAGATCCTCCCGATGGACCTGCTCGAGTTCGAAGGTTGCCTGCTTTTCCGGATTCGCGGGAGCGACGACATCGCGCAGGCGGGCGGTGAACTCGTGCCCGTGGACCTCGTTGACCACCCCTTCCCACTGCTGGAGGAGTTGGTAGCCAGATGGTGGCCGCGGGGCCCAGGAGATCGCTTCCGGGACCTGGGGGACGCCAGACATGATCCTCGGTGCCACGGTGGGAGAAGCCGCAGCCTCTTGCTCAGCCACGCAGGCCAGCAGATCGTTCTGAAGTGCACCGGCGGGGACCGCTCGTGGGAGGGTGCGTCGCACGGGCTCGAGGAACCGGGGGGCCTTCTCTCGTCGCTTCTGGTCCGTATCGTTGTCGGCGCCTCCGGCTTCGCCGAAGGTCTCGGGGTCTGAAGCATCCTGGTCCGTGTCGAGCCGCGCCTGGACATTCATTCGTCGGACTCCTGACACTCTCCGAGCAAGTTCTCGGCCAGCTGCCGCGCGTACTGCTGCGACGGTTCAAACTGAGCCGCCAGCATCTCCATCAGCCCGGCGGGGCCCTCATCGCCGGATGCCTCGTAGTGCTCGTTGGTGCCAATGTAGACGCCCGGTTGAACTCGTTGGGAGGGTTGGACCGTCACCGCGAAACGGCGAGACGGGCTGCCGGGGCGCTGCCCTTCTATCACGAGAGATCGCGTCCCCGGATTCTCGAGGAGCCCCTTCCAGGCCTCCTTGGGTGCCAATCGATGCCCGACTGCATGCCACACGGTTTCCGACGCCATCCGGAAGTGCATGTGTCGGTTGATTCCCATCTGACGCACGGGCGTGTGCTCGAGGATCCGGAACGTGCCGACCACGAGGTCGCGAACGCGCCCGGCTTCGTCGGGTGTCACCGCCTCGGCCTGGAACCTGTCGAGCTGGACGAGCAGCTTCAGCCCTCCGACTTTGAACGACGTCAACTCCGGCCGGATGATGTCGATCTCCGCGTTGGTTGCCGCGGCATCCGAGATGAGCCCCTGTCGAGCCAGCCAGGTCGGCTGGAAGATTGCTGGGTTGAAGTTCCCCACCAGCACGATCGACAGGCCCTCGACTTCGCAAGTGATCTGCATGGCACGCCCCGGCCTGCGGTGACACGTATGTTGGTCCGACTTGGGGTCAACGTCAACTCCGGGCCAGGCGGGGACGGGGCGCCCGGCGGCGGGCCTACCTCACCTGGTAGACCTTCAGCACTTCGTCCCCATAGTGGTTGATGACCTTGACGGCGATCTTGCCCGACTTGGGCGGCGGGAAGGGGCGGCTCGTCGTCGAGTAGAGCTGCTCCCAGGCTTCCTCGTCGATGTCGGCGCGCAGCGCTCGCTTGAGCCGCTCGTAGG
>JACRCY010000195.1 GCA_016218785.1 Deltaproteobacteria bacterium | reverse complement strand
CGGGGCCGACGGGGCTGCGGCCGCTCTCCGAATAGCGCTCGGTGTGCTCGATCTTGCCGTCGTCGTGATAGAGGGCCCCGGCGCGGCACAGGAGCGGCTCGGCGCCGACGGCGTCGGCGACCGCCTCGGCGATGTTGGCCAGCGCGACCGAGTGCGCGAAGGTCACGGGGGCGCGCCGCCGCAGCTCCCGCAGCAGCGGCCGCTCGTAGTCGCAGAGGGCCCGCAGGCGCCCCAGCGAGGTCCGGCCCACCAGCCGCTCGGTGGCCGGCAGCCAGAGCAGCGCCACGAGCCCGGCACCGAGTCCCCCACCCAGGGCCTGGGTCGCGGCCCAGATGCTGCCGAGGGTGCGCGGGCGCGCGCCGAGCGCCACGCACGCCGCGAAGGCGGCCACGGCAGCGATCCCCGCCACCGCGCCCGCCACGAGGGCGCTGCCGCGGCGCCGGGGCCGCGTGGCGAAGCTCCCCGCGAGGCCGCTGCCGAGGAGCACCAGCACCGTGGTGACGTCCAGGATGCCGCCGGCGGCGGCCAGCCCCACGACCGTCACCGCGGTCGCGATGGCCGCGCCGCGGCCGAGAACGATGCCGGTCGCGATGGGCACGGCCGTCAGCGGCACCGCGGCCTCGGCCAGCGGCGTGAGCAGCAGGAGGGCGCGGGCGAGGAGCGTCGTCACCACGGCGAAGCCCAGGACCAGGCCGACGTCGCGGTGCTCCAGGGGCGGGCGCACCAGCTCGCGGCCCGCGAGGCTCAAGAGCGCGCACGCCGCCAGCGCCAGGCCGAAGGCCGCGATCGCGCGGTTGCCCGACCGGGGCCGGTGCACCTCGCCCGCCGCGCGCAGGGCATGGTGGACGCGGCCGTCCACCACCTGCCCGCGCCGGACGAGCACGTCGCCGCGCCGGAGCAGCTCCACCTTGACGCCCGTGACCTGGGAGATGTCGGCGATGTGCTTGGCGTTCTCCTGCGCGTACTTGAGGTTGGGCGGGAGCCGGTCGAGCACCCAGGCGATCACCTGCTCCCGGACCCGCCCCTCGGTCTTGAAGAAGAAGCGCTGCCCCGCCTCGCGCAGCAGCGGCCGCAGCTCCGAGAAGCGGTGGAGGCCGCCCACCGGCACGCGCCGGTAGCGCCCCTCCCCGTAGACGCGGATCTCGCGCTCGCGCGCCGGGAACTGGTCGTCGGCGATGACGCCGTCGCGGTAGTGCTGCTCCAGCAGCGGGAAGAGCGCGCCGGCGAGCTGCGTCACCTCGAGCACCCGGGCCTCGTCCCGCGCCCGGCGCGCCTCGCGCTCGACGTCGCCGAGCGGCCCCTCGAGGAGCTCGTCCGGGTCGGCCCACTTCCACGCGGTCGCGGGCAGCTTGGCGATCTCCGCGAGGATCGCCTCGCGGCGCCGCGCGAGCAGCTCCACGTCCAGGTCGTAGATGGGGAGGTACCGCTCGAGCGCCTCGCGGATCTCGTCCCGCCGGAGGTCCTGCAGGCTCAGCGCGATGTCGCGGGGCGCCCGGAGCGTGTAGGCGGCCCGCGTCCCCTTGTCGCGGGGGGTCGTGGGAAAGTACGCCCACTCGATGGCGCCCACGAGCGTGATCGCGGCCGCCGCCGCGAGCGGCCACAGCCACAGCAGGAGGTCGCGGCGCCGGAGCATGCCCGTATCATAACGATATCACGTCTCGTCCGCCTGGCCCCTCTGGGTGCCGTTCCGGCGACGTCCGTTTGACTGCCCCCCACCCGGCTGGTAGCCTTTGCGGGGAGGTCGCCATGACCAAGAGCCTCATGCAGGGCGACCGCGAGGCGGCCCGCAAGAAGGGCCTGATGGCCGCGGGGGCTGCCGCCGGCACCGCGGCCGTCTTCCTGTTCACCGGTCTCTGGCCGCTCGCGCTCATCGGCCTGGCCGGCACCGGCTACTTGACCTGGGACTGGTTCAAGTTCCGGGCCAAGCGGGGGATGCGCTTCTAGGACCGGTCGAAGGTCCAAGGTCGAGGGTTGAAGGTTGAAGGTCTAGTGTCGTAGCGTCGTCAAATCGACGTTGGCCCGACCGTGCCCATCTGCCCGATCTGCCGCGAGCACTACCAGGGGGACGAGAGCTTCTGTCCCCGCGACGGCGCTCCTCTGCAGATCGCCCAGGCCGACCCCCTGATCGGCCAGATCCTCGGCGGGCGCTACCTGATCGAAGCGCGCGTCGGCGAGGGCGGGATGGGCACCGTCTACCGGGCGCGCCAGCAGTCCCTCGACCGCGCCGTCGCGGTGAAGCTGCTGCGCCGCGACCTGATCGGCGACGACGCCGCGATGGTCCGCTTCCAGCGCGAGGCCCGCGCCGCGAGCGCCCTCGACCATCCGAACTGCATCAAGGTCCTCGACTTCGGCCAGACCGCCGAGGGCCTCCTCTATCTCGTGATGGAGCTGCTGACGGGGGAGAGCCTCGGTCAGGTGCTCCTGCGCGGCCCGCTCCCCGTGCTCCGCGCGCTCGGCCTCATGCGGCGCGTGGCGCTCGCCCTCGGCCACGCCCACGAGCACGCCATCATCCACCGCGACCTGAAGCCCGACAACGTCTACCTGTGCCCCGGCGACGTGGTGAAGGTGCTGGACTTCGGGCTCTGCAAGCGCGTCTCGGACGTCGAGGCGGGCGTGACGCAGGCGGGGGTCGTCTTCGGCACTCCCGAGTACATGTCCCCCGAGCAGGCCGAGGCGAAGCCCCTCGACGCGCGCTCCGACCTCTACAGCCTGGGGGCGGTGCTGTTCCGGGCCGTGACCGGCGACCTCCCCTTCCACGCCTCGACCTACGTCGGCCTCCTCACGCAACACATCAGCGCCATCCCGCCGGTGCCCTCCTCCGTGCGGCCCGAGCTGGGCATCCCGCCCGCCCTCGATGAGCTGGTGTTGCGCCTGCTCGAGAAGGACCCGGCCAACCGGCCGCCGACGGCGAAGGCCGTGGCGCAGGAGCTCGAGCGCGTGAGCGGCGAGCTGGAGGCGGCGCGCACCGGCGAGACCGCCGCCGCGGTCGCCGTGGCCCCGCTCGGCTCGGGCCGCGTCGCGGCGGTGCCGCTGGCCGTGGCCGCGGGCGTCTCGGGCCCGCAGGGCTCCGGCCGCGTCGCGGGAGTGCCGCAGGCCGTGGCCGTGGGCGTCTCGGGCCCGCAGGGCTCGGGCGGTACGGCGGCCGTGCCGTGGCCGGTGGTCGGGGTCCCGTCAGGTCCGAACGCGGCGTCGCCGGCGGTGGCGAGGCTCGTGGCGTCGACGAGCGTCCCGGTGGCCAGCGACGGCTTCGCGGCGTCGTCCGGCAGCATGTCGACGCCGACCGTGCCACGCGCCCCGCGGACGCCGATCGTGCTGGCGATCCTCCTCCTCGTGGTGGGCGGTGCGGGGATCGGGGCGTGGCAGGCCGGCTGGCTGCTGGGCCGCGGGAGCCACGCCG
>JACRCY010000194.1 GCA_016218785.1 Deltaproteobacteria bacterium | reverse complement strand
TCGAGTTCGTCACCTTCCTGGCCAAGCTGTTGCGCCGACGCGGCTACGAGGTCACCGTCGCGCACAGCGGCGAGAGCGCCCTCGAGCTCGCCCGGCGCGAGGAGTTTGCCGTCGTGCTGCTCGACGTGAAGATGGGAGGGATGGACGGAATCCAGGTGCTCGGCGAGCTGCGCCGGCTCGCGCCGCGGACCGCCGTGATCATGCTCACCGGCCACGTGTCGCGAGCCGAGCGGCAGGACGGACTGGCCTGCGGCGCCTTCGCCTACCTGCTCAAGCCCCACCCCATCCCCGATCTGCTGGCCCAGATCGAGGCCGCGGCCCGCAGCGGCGGCACGGCCTCGAACGGCGAGGCGGGGTGACCGCGCCGGGCGCCACGCCGCGGCCGGAGGGTCGCCTCGCCCGCGCCGGGCGGGTGCTGCGGTCCCTCTTCGGCCACCTGTGGCGGGCCCTGCTGTGGTTCCTGGAGGCCGTCGGGCTCCGCAGCGGCGCCCGGGCCATGGCGGAGCAGCAGCTCAGCCGCTTCAAGCTCGACTACGCGGAGTTCCGCCAGCTCCTCTCGGGCAACAACAGCTTCCTCGAGGAGGTGACCGACCTCGAGCAGAAGCTCATGGGCGATGAGCCCTTCGACCTCGCCTACCTCAAGCGCAAGGTGGTGCGCGCGGTGGCGGATGTCCACCGGATGGAGCGGAGCCTGAACGCGATCGCGCGCGGCCGCTACCCCACGCTGCGTCCCGCCCTCGAGCGCATCACCGCGGCGCTCGGGGCGGCGCTCGACGAGCCGGAGCGGACCGCGGATGCCCGACTCTGCCGTCCGCTGGCGACCATCGGGCGGGACGACGGCCCCTCGTGCGGCGGCAAGATGGCCAATCTGGGGGAGGTCCGCAACGTGGTGGGGCTGACCACGCCCGACGGCTTCACCATCACGACCGACGCCTACCGCCTGCTGTGCGAGGAGAACGGCCTCGACGCGCTCGTCGCCAAGGAGCACCTCGGCATCGTCGGCGCCGACGACATCGAGGCGGTCAGCCGGTCCCTGCGCGACCTGGTCCTCGGCGCCCGGATCCCGGCGCGCCTGCGCGACGAGATCTCGCGCGCCATCGCCGCCGTGCGCGAGGCCGCCGGCGACGGGGTGCTGATGGCGGTCCGCTCGAGTGCCGTGGGCGAGGACACCGAGCGCTCGTTCGCGGGCCAGTTCGCGACCGAGCTCAACGTGCCGCTCGCCGAGGTGCCCGCCGCCTACCTGCGGGTGGTGGCGAGCCTGTATGCGCCCGGGGCCATGCACTACCGGCTGTTGCAGGGTATCCCGGGCGAGCACGCCGCCATGGCGGTCGGTTGCATCACCATGGTCGCGGCGCGCCTGAGCGGCGTCTGCTTCTCGTGCGATGCGAGTCGACCAGCGGAGCGCGAGGTGCTCATCCACTCGGT
This sequence comes from Deltaproteobacteria bacterium, assembly GCA_016218785.1. GTDB lineage: Bacteria > Myxococcota_A > Polyangia > JACRCY01 > JACRCY01 > JACRCY01. The sequence continues at coordinate 21,251 of JACRCY010000194.1, read as the reverse complement.
GCCGGGCCTGGGGGCGGCGCTGGTCGACGGCTCGATGACGCCTGCGGCGGTGCGCGTGACCCGCGGCAGTGCGCCGCCGCAGGTGATCCGGCCGCCCGCGGCGCCGGCGCGCGGGGTGCGCCCCGACGCGTCGCTGGCGCCGCCGCCCGGCGAGGCTCCGAGCTGCACCGATGCCGAGGCCCTCGGCCTGGCCCGTCTCGCGCTCACCCTCGAGGCGCACTTCGGCGGCCCCCAGGACATCGAGTGGGCCCTCGAGCGCACTGGCCGGCTGGTGGTGCTCCAGTCGCGGCCCCTGCGTCTGACCGATGCCGAGACGGGGCGGGCGGCGGCTGATCCCGCCGCCGCGGTGCTGCTCGCCGCGGGCGACGTGGCCTGCCCCGGCGTGGGCTGCGGGCCGGTGGTCCACCTCCCGGAGGACGGCGAGCTCGACTCATTCCCCGCCGGCGCGGTCCTGGTGGCCCGGCGTTCCTCGCCCAAGTTCGTCCGCCTCATGGGCAAGGCGCGCGCCATCGTGACCGACGCCGGCAGCACCACCGGGCACATGGCCTCGCTGGCACGCGAGCTGCGGGTGCCCACCTTGATCGGGACGGGGAGCGCCACCAGCGTGCTCCTCCCGGGAACGCTGGTGACCGTGGACGCCAGCAACCGGATCGTCTACGCCGGCGAGGTGCGCGAGCTGCTGGCGGCGGCGACCGGGGAGCCGCGGTCGCGCCACAGCCGGATGGTCGGCACGCCGGTCCACGCGGTGCTGCAGGAGGTGGCCGCCCGGATGGTGCCGCTCGCCCTCACCGATCCCCGCGCGCCCGGCTTCACCCCCGAGTGCTGCGAGACGCTGCACGACGTGGCGCGCTACATCCACGAGAAGTCCTACGAGGAGATGTTCGGGATGGGCGAGCGCCTCGGCGACTTCCGCTCGCTGAGCTGCCAGCTCGACGTCTTCCTCCCCATCGACCTGTACGTCATCGACCTCGGGGGTGGGCTCAAGGCCGCGGTCGGCGGCCGCAAGGTCGGCCGCGGCCAGGTGACCTCCCGGCCGCTGCGCGCGCTGCTCGACGGCATGCTGCACGAGGGGATCCCGCGCTACGGACCCCGCCCGCTCGACGTCCGGGGCCTCCTCTCGATCATGGCCCGTCATGCCATGACCAGCCCCGAGAACGAGCGCACCTTCCGCGATCCCTGCTACGCCATCATCTCCGACCGCTACCTCAACTACACGGCCCGCGTCGGCTACCACTTCAGCGTCGTGGACTGCTACTGCGGCCAGACCGCCAACAAGAACTACATCAGCTTCCAGTTCCAGGGCGGCGCGGCGGACCTCGAGCGCCGGACGCGGCGCGTGCGCGTCATCACGGGTGTGCTGCAGGAGCGCGGCTTCGCCGTCGACGCGAGGCGTGACCTGGTCACGGCCCGGCTGAGCAAGGGGAACGCCGACGAGATCGCCGGGCACCTCGACACGATCGGCCGCCTGCTGCAGTTCGTCCGTCAGCTGGACGTGGTCATGGTGAGCGAGGGCACGGTCGAGTGGATCAAGGCGGCGTTCCTGGCGGGCAACTACTCGCTCACCGGCGAGCCTCCGCGGCACGCCTGACGCCGCGGGGCGGGTGCGACCCCGGTCCGGACGGCGTCACGGCGGCGTCGATCCGCCGGGGCCGGCCCCGCGGCCCCCGGTGCCGGGCGCGGCCAGCTCGCGATGGATGGCGCGGCGCTCGCACGCCTCCTCGATGGCCGCGAGCAGGCTTTCCGCCGCGCACGGCTTCAGGAGGTAGTCGCATGCCCCCAGCCTGAGCGCCTCGGTCACGCGGGGAAGGTCGGCGTGCCCGCTCAGCAGGAGCACCGGCATGCCCGCGTCACGGCGCCGGATCTCCTCGAGCGTCTGAATCCCGTCCCGACCCGGCATGCGCTGGTCCAGCACGACCACGTCGAACTCGGAGCGCGCCACCTCCGCCAGCGCGGCGTCGCCGTCGTACGCTACCGTGACGTCCACGCCACGCCGGCGGAGCAGCTTCGCCAGCGTGTCGACGAAGGCAACCTCGTCGTCAACGAGGAGGACGCGCGCCATCGCGGCGGACCTCGCGTGGGCGCTGGGGCGCGGCCCGACTACTTGCCCTTGGCGTCCTCGGCCTGGTAGTAGGCCGACAGGATCCTCGCCACCTCGGGCCGCGCGAACTCGACCGGGAGGGCCTCGCCCTTGCCGAGCATCTCGCGGACCTTGGTGCCCGACAGCATGACGTAGTCCTCGGGCTTGTGGTCGGGCGCGTCGCGCATCATGACCACCTTGTTGAGCTTCTTCGACCAGGCGGTGTGGTCGGCCTCGAAGATCTGGATCTCGAGCGCGCCCTTTGGCACCTCGGCGTGGAAGATCGTCTGCGCGTCGAAGGGCCCGTAGTAGGAGCCCACGCCCGCGTGGTCGCGGCCGACGATGAGGTGGGAGCAGCCGGCGTTCTGGCGGAACACGGCGTGGAGCACCGCCTCGCGCGGGCCCGCGTAGAGCATGTCGAACCCGTAGCCGGTGATCAGCACGGTGTTCTTGGGGAAGTAGAGCTCGACCATCTTGCGGATCGAGGCGTCGCGCACGTCGGCCGGGATGTCGCCGGCCTTGAGCTTGCCGAGCAGCATGTGGATGAGGATGCCGTCGGCGTTGACGGCGTCCTTGGCCATCCGGCACAGCTCCTCGTGGGCGCGGTGCATCGGGTTGCGGGTCTGGAAGGCGACCACCTTGTTCCACCCCAGCTTGGTCATCTCGTCCCGGATCTGCCACGCGGTGCGGAAGGTCTCCGGGAACTCCTTGTCGAAGTAGGAGAAGTTGAGTACCTGGATCGGCCCGGAGATGACGAAGCGGCCGACCGAGTTGAAGGCGGCCACGCCCGGGTGCTTGGGATCCTCGGTGCGGAAGATCTTCTGCGTCATCAGCTTCATCTCGTCGGCGCTGAACTCCTCGATCGCCTCGACGTCCTGGATGGCGATCACCGGGTTCCCGTCGACGTTCGGGTCCTTCAGCGCGATCCGCCGCTGCCCCTTGATGGGGGTCGCGTCCGCGACCACGTTCAGGATCGGGACCGGCCAGAAGAGCCCGCCGGCCGTCCTCATCCCCTCGCTGACGGCGAGGGCATCGCGCTTGCCCATGAAGCCCGTGAGCGGATTGAAGTAGCCGCTGCCCATCATCACCGCGTTCGCGGCGGCGGCAGAGCTGATGACGATCGCGGGCAGGCGCTTGGCCTCCTCGGCGAGCCGCGCGCGCACCGCGGCGTCCATGGGGTACGGGGGGTTCAGCTTGTCCGATCCGTGTGGCTTGATCATCCGTCGCCTCCTTCGATCCTGGATCCCCCCGGTACGGAGGATCAATCACTCGTGGCACCGGGAGGGGCGGAGCCAGTCCACCGCTCCCACTCGCGCGCGATGGCAGTGACCGGGGTGCACCGGGGCCTCGCTCGCGCGCAGCGGCCCCACCCGCGGCAGATGACCGGCACCCGGGCGGGTGCCGGCCGCGGAGAACCCGCCTAGACGCAGCCGGTCGGCTTGGGCAGCCCGGCCACCTTGCACGCACCTTTCGCCGGCCCGCTCGGGAACAGCTCGTAGATCTGCTTCAGCGGGAGGCCGGTATCCTTGCACAGCTTCCGGATCATGGGCGCGATCTTGTCCTTGAGGACGTCGTCGCGGAGGTAGTTGACCAGCTTCCAGTGGGTCTCCGAGAGGTCGTCCACGCCCTCGGTCTTGGCCAGGGACAGGGCCACCTTCTCGTCCCACAGCGACGGATCCGCGATGAACCCGTCCTCGTCAACCTCGAGCATCTTGCCGCCAAGTTCGATCGTCGCCACGGCTCGTCTCCTTGCGAGGATGTATCCCTACGGGGTGGTGCATACTATTCTCATGCAGTACCCACCATGTCAAGCGCAAACTGGGTGCCTGCCTGCCCGGAGGTCGGCCAGCCAGGTGCGAAACCTGCGGTGGTCAACGGTCAACGTGCTGTGACCAGTCGGCATCATCCGAAGTCGGCGGGCACGCGGGCACCATGCCTGCCGACCGCTCGAGGCGCTCGGGTGCCGGCCTCCGCCGGAGGCCACCGAGCCAGTCGGTGGTCAGCACCAGCTCCAGGCGGCCGCGCAGCATCGCGCCGAGGTAGCTCGGGGAGGACGTGCACAGGAACCGCGACGCCACCTCGGTGTTGCGCACCGTGCCGTCGCGCGCGACGAGGAGCCGGGAGGTCACGAGGCTGGCGCAGAGGTCCGCCATGGCGACCGGCGCCAGGCCGCGGCGCCGCGCGAGGTCCGCCGGGGCGCGCGGCACCTCGAGGTCGTCGAAGATGCCGAGCTCGAGGGCCGTGACCAGCAGGCACGCCTCGCGGAGGCCGCTCACCATGCGGTCGAGCGCCTGCGGCGACGGCCCGGGCGTCTCCTGGTCGGCCGAGGCCGTGCGGGCCAGTTCGCGCGCCTGGTTCTTGAGGAGCGCCCGGACCCCCACGACCTCGCCGACCACCACGGTCGCGGGGGGACGCACGCCGGCGCCGGCGGCCACCTCCGCGATGGTGGCGAGCGTGCCCTCGAGCACGCGCTCGCCCGCCCAGAAAGCCGTCTCGATGATGGCCGCCGGAGTCGTCGGGGCGCGCCCGTTGGCGATGAGCGCCTGCGAGATCTGGGGGAGGCGGTGGACCCCCATGAGCACCACGACGGTGTCGATCCGCGCGAGCGCGGCCCAATCGATGCGACCGTCACCGGCGCCGTCCTTCTCGTGACCGGTCACCACCGCTACCGTGCAGGCGTGCCCCCGGTGCGTGACGGGGATGCCGGCGGCCGCCGGCGCCGCCAGCGCCGAGGTCACTCCCGGGATGATCTCGAAGGGGATGCCCGCCCGCGCGAGCGCCTCGGCCTCCTCCCCGCCGCGGCCGAACAGGAGCGGGTCGCCGCCCTTGAGTCGCACCACGAGCCCATGGCGTCGCCCGAGGGCGACGAGCATGGCGTCGATCTCGGCCTGGCGCGACTCGTGTCGGCCGGGCGCCTTGCCCACGTAGACACGCTCGGCATCGGGCCGGCAGGCCGCCAGCAGCTCCTCCTGTACCAGGCGGTCGTAGACGACCGCGTCGGCCTGCTCGAGGAGGCGCAGCCCTTTCACCGTGATCAGCTCCGGGTGCCCTGGCCCGGCTCCGACAAGGAACACCTTCCCGGCAGCGTGCATGGGCCCAGCTCCTGTCGGTGCATGACTTTGTCATGCACCATGCCACGGTATCGCGTTGGTGAGCCCAAGTCAAGCGTCATGGAGGTTCGCCCCACAATGGCTCAATAGTCATTGATTCAAGTCTGTTAGACGACTGGTGGCCGGCTCCCTCCGAAGCGCTTGACAGCACATGCATGCAGATGTTATGCATGGGCGGTCACCCGCCGGTCGTCCGTGGCACGGCTCTCGCGCCGTCACGGGGCTCCGGGTGGACCGAGGTGGTCGTGACGCTCGACGAGATCCTGGCCGCGCGCCGTCCTCACATCCTCCCCAAGTGGCTCGATCTCATCTACGCCCTCTACCCGCCCGAGGCGAAGGACTTCCTCCAGCGGGAGCGCGACCCCTTCGCCAACCCGGTGGGGGACACGATGCGGGCGGCGGCCGAGGCGCTCTACGGGCGCCTTCACGGCAGGCAGGATGGCCAGCCCTGCCCGCAGCTCGAGCAGCTCATGCGGCTGCTGGCGGTGCAGGGGATCTGCCCCTCTCGCGCCGTCGGCTTCCTGCTGGCCCTGAAGCGCCTCATGCGTGCCGAGCTCGCCGCGCACCGCGAGGGCCCCGCGCTCCTCGCGGACCTCGAGGCCGTCTGCGACCGCATCGACCACCTCACCCTGGAGGCCGTCGATCTCTTCGCCACCTACCGCGACAAGCTGTCGGCGCTTCAGGCTCAAGAGGCGCGGCGCAGCACCCAGAAGCTCCTCGAGCGCCTGCAGCGCGAGCGCGAGGAGGAAGCCTAGATGCGAGCCGCACGTCGCGCGGCCTGCGCCGCTGCGAGGTCATGACATGCGCGCCTTCACCGCACTCCTGCTGGTCGCCGGGCTCGTCGGCATCGCCGTCGCCGCCGCCCGCGTGCCGGCCCTCGGTCCCGTGGTGACCGTGGCGTTGCCCTACGCCGCCGTCGCGGTGTTCCTGCTCGGCCTCGTCGTGCGGGTGGTCCGCTGGGCCCGCGCGCCGGTCCCGTTCCGCATCACCACCACGTGCGGGCAGCAGCGCTCGCTCCCCTGGCTCAAGTCCCAGGAGCTGGAGAGCCCCTCCGGCACCCTGGGGGTCATCGGGCGCATGGCGCTGGAGGTGCTCTGCTTCCGCTCGCTGTTCCGCAACACGCGGGTGCGCGTCGGCGACGGCGGGCGCGTGGTGCACGGCGACCGCCGGTGGCTCTGGCTCGCGGCCCTCGCCTTTCACTGGTCGCTCCTCTTGGTGCTGACGCGCCACCTGCGCTTCTTCGTGGAGCCGGTCCCCGGGCTCGTGCTCCTCGTGCAGCACGTCGACGGCTTCTTCCAGATCGGGGTCCCGGAGCTGTTCGTCACCACGTTCGCGATCACGCTCGCGCTCGCCTACCTCGCGTACCGGCGGTTCGCGAATCCCCAGGTCCGCTACGTGTCCCTCGTCGCCGACTACTTCCCCCTGTTCCTGCTGCTCACCATCGTCGGCAGCGGCATCCTGATGCGGCACTTCGCCAAGACGGACGTGGCCGCGATCAAGGAGCTGGCGGTGGGGCTCAGCACCTTCCACCCGCGGGCGCCGTCCACCCTCTCGCCAGTGTTCGCCGTCCACCTCCTCTTGGTGAGCGTGCTCCTCGCCTACTTCCCCTTCAGCAAGCTCGTGCACATGGCCGGGGTCTTCCTCAGCCCGACGCGCAACCTGGCCAACGACAACCGCGCCCGACGGCACGTGAACCCGTGGGACCCCGACGTCAAGACCCACGCCTACGAGGAGTGGGAGCACGAGTTCCACGACAAGCTCACCGCCGCCGGTATCCCGCTCCAGGGCGCGCCGCCGCCACCCGCCGCCGGTATCCCGCTCCAGGGCGCGCCGCCACCCGCGGCCGGGGCCACCTCGCAGGGAGGGTGACGCATGTCCGAGGCCAAGCACACTCCTGCGGAGCTGGGACGGATCGATCTGCGCCCCCCGCGCTCCGACCGGCGCCCGGCGCTGCCCGAGTTCCGCAAGGGGACCTACTGCTACTCGGCGCTGGCCAAGAACCAGCGGTACCTCGGCCTGCCGTCGCGCGGCGAGTGGCAGCCGCACCAGGAGCAGTGGCCCCTGCCGGACAACTGGCAGCGGATCATCCTCGACGGCATGGCCGACCGGCTCAAGCGCTTCCGCTCGCTGGCCGTGTTCATGGACATCTGCGTCCGCTGCGGCGCCTGCGCGGACAAGTGCCACTTCTTCATCGGCTCGGGTGACCCCAAGAACATGCCGGTCAAGCGCGCCGAGCTGCTGCGCTCGGTCTACCGCCGCTACTTCACCACCGCCGGGCGGGTCCTGGGCGGCGTCGCGGGGGCGCGCGACCTCACGCCCGAGGTCATCAAGGAGTGGTTCTACTACTTCTACCAGTGCACCGAGTGCCGGCGCTGCTCGGTCTTCTGCCCCTACGGCATCGACACCGCCGAGATCACGATGATCGGCCGCGAGCTGCTGAACCTCCTCGGCCTCGGCATCAACTGGATCACCGAGCCCGCGGCCAACTGCTTCCGCACCGGCAACCACCTCGGCCTCGAGCCGCACACCTTCAGGGACAACATCGACTTCGCGGTCGACGAGCTCCACGACATCACCGGCATCAAGGTCGAGACGCCCATCAACAAGAAGGGCGCCGAGGTGCTCTTCATCATCCCCTCGGCCGACATCTTCGGCACGCCCCACTACTTCACGTTCCTCGGCTACCTCTGCCTGCTGCACGAGATCGGGCTCGATTTCACCTTCAGCGCCTTTGCCTCGGAGGGGGGCAACTTCGGGCTCTTCCACTCGCACGAGATGATCAAGCGCCTGAACGCGAAGATCTACGCGGAGGCGCGGCGCCTGGGGGTGAAGTTCATCATCGGCGCCGAGTGCGGCCACATGTGGCGGGTGCTCCACCAGTACATGGACACCCTGAATGGCCCGGCCGACTTCCTCGAGGTGCCGCGCTCGCCCGTCACCGGCACGGTGTTCGACCACGCCCGCTCGACGCGGATGATCCACCTGGCCGAGTTTGCCGCCGACCTCATCCACCACGGCAAGCTGAAGCTCGATCCCGCGCGCAACGACAAGTGGGTCGTCACCTACCACGACTCGTGCAACACGGCGCGCGCCATGGGCATCCTCGAGGAGCCGCGCGCCATCCTCCGCGCCGTCTGCAACCACTTCCACGAGATGCCCGAGAACACGATCCGCGAGCAGACCTTCTGCTGCGGCAGCGGCTCGGGCCTCGGCACCGAGGAGAACCTGGAGATGCGGCTCCGCGGCGGGCTGCCGCGCGCCAGCGCGGTCAGGTACGTGAAGGAGCGGCACGGCGTCAACCTCCTCGCCTGCATGTGCGCGATCGACAAGGCGACCCTGCCGACGCTGCTGGACTTCTGGGTCGGCGGCGTGGAGGTGGCCGGCGTGCACGAGCTGCTGGGCAACGCGCTCGTCATGCAGGGCGAGAAGGCGCGGACCGTGAACCTGCGCAACGAGCCGCTCGTCGCCGAGGAGGGCTGAGGCCATGTACGACGCCGGCAAGATCCTCTTCGGCCTGCTCGTCCTCGCGGGGCTGACCACGCTGCCCGTCTGGTACAACGTGGCGCGCGGCAAGGCGGGCCCCCAGCCGCAGCTCACCGTCGGCACCACCGAGAAGCAGTGCGTGCTCCCGACCGCGGAGATGCGGGCCGGTCACATGGCGCTGCTCGACGAGTGGCGCACGCGGGTGGTGCGGCACGGCGAGCATGCGACCCGCACGAGCGGCGGCCGCGAGGTGCGCATGAGCCTCACCAACACCTGCCTCGGCTGCCACGCGCAGAAAGACCAGTTCTGCGATCGGTGCCACGACTACGCGGCCGTGAAGCTCACCTGCTTCGAGTGCCACGTCGTGCCCAAGAGGAGCAAGTGATGGACGGCAATCGCCGCGGATTCCTCAAGGCCGCCGGCTTCACGGTCCTCGCGGTCGGTACCGGCACCGTCTCCGTGCTGCGCTCGGCCCGGGCCCGGCCCGACGCCCCGACGCCGTCCTCGCAGCCGGCGGGGGCCAACGCGCTCGTCGGCAAGCGCTGGGGGCTGCTGGTCGACACGACCAGGTGCAAGGCGCGCGAGGGGTGCCAGGACTGCCGCCGGGCGTGCCACCGCGCGCACAACGTCCCCGACCTCCCCGAGCCACGGCACGAGATCAAGTGGATCTGGACGGAGCGGTTCCGGAACACGTTCCCGGACGCGGAGCACGAGTTCATGGCGCCCGCGATCCTCGACCGGCCGGTGGCGGTGCTCTGCAACCACTGCGAGAACCCGCCGTGCGTGCGGGTCTGCCCCACCAAGGCGACCTGGAAGCGTCCCGACGGGATCGTGATGATGGACTGGCACCGCTGCATCGGCTGCCGGTTCTGCGCGGTCGGCTGTCCGTACGGGGCGCGCAGCTTCAACTGGCGGGACCCGCGCCCGTTCCTGAAGGAGCAGAACCCCGACTTCCCCACCCGCTACCGCGGCGTGGTCGAGAAGTGCACCTTCTGCGACGAGCGCCTGGCGCGGGGGCTGCTGCCCGCCTGCGTCGTGTCCTGCAAGCAGAAGGCGCTCACGTTCGGCGACCTCGCTGACGACCGGTCGGAGATCCGGCGCCTGCTCGCCTCGGTGCGCGCGCTCCGCCGCAAGCCCGCCCTGGGCACGATGCCCAAGGTCTTCTACGTGGTGTGAGGGAGCCATGATCGACAAAGCGCTCACCGGCAGTCGCCGCTACTGGGCCCTGGTCGCGGGCTTGGGCACCCTGGTCGTGGTCGGCTTCGTCGTCTACCTCCGCCAACTCAACGAGGGCCTCGCGATCACAGGCCTCAGCCGGGACGTGACCTGGGGCTTCTACATCTCCCAGTTCACCTTCCTGGTCGGCGTGGCCGCCTCGGCGGTAATGGTGGTGCTCCCCTACTACCTGCACGACTACAAGGCGTTCGGGAAGGTCACCGTGCTCGGCGAGTTCCTCGCCGTCGCCGCGGTCCTGATGTGCATGCTCTTCATCGTCGTCGACATGGGCCAGCCCATGCGCGTCCTCAACATGTTCCGCTACCCGACGCCCAACTCGGTGATGTTCTGGGACGCGTCGGTCCTCATGGGGTACCTGCTGCTGAACATCACCATCTCGTGGACGGCGCTCGGCGCCGAGCGGCGCGGCGAGCATCCGCCGCGCTGGGTGAAGCCGCTCATCTACCTCTCCATCCCGTGGGCGTTCAGCATCCACACGGTCACCGCCTTCCTCTACAACGGCCTCTCGGGCCGGCCCTTCTGGCTCACCGCGATCCTGGCGCCGCGCTTCCTCGCCTCGGCGTTCGCCTCGGGCCCGGCGCTGCTCATCCTCTTGTGCCTGCTCCTCCGGCGCACCACCCGCTTCGACGCGGGCCGGGAGGCGATCCAGAAGCTCGCCCAGATCATGACGTACGGCATGGTGGCCAGCGTCTTCTTCGTGCTGCTCGAGCTGTTCACCGTGTTCTACAGCCAGATCCCGGAGCACATGCACCACTTCCAGTACATGTTCGTCGGCCTCGAGGGGCACCGCTTCCTGGTCCCCTTCATGTGGACCTCGAATGCGCTCGCCGTGCTGGCCCTGGTGCTGCTGCTCAACCCGCGCGCGCGCCGCCGCGAGGGGGTGCTCGCGGTGGCCGCGGTGGCCGTCTTCGTGTCGCTGTGGATCGAGAAGGGCCTGGGGCTGGTGGTCACCGGGTTCATCCCGTCCCCCCTCGAGCACGTCACCGAGTACCGACCGACCGTGCCGGAGCTGCTCATCGGCCTCGGCGTGTACGCCCTCGGGTTCCTGGTGCTGACCGTGCTCTACAAGGTGGCCGTGACGGTGCGCGAGCGCCTGGCGGCGTGAGCCCGGCGGCGCGCGCACGCAGACAACCCGGAGGAGCGCCGATGAGGTTGGTCACGAGACGACTCGCAGCGCTGCTGGCGTCGCTGGCCATCCTGGCGGTGCCGGTCATGGTCTGGGCCGCGGGCGGCGAGAAGGTCACGCCGCTCGAGAACGTGGCCGACACCCGCGACCTGGGCCCCGGCCTCGTGAAGTTCCTCGCCGACACGTACAACGGCAACCTGTGGCTCTTCGGGCTCTACGTCGTGGTGCTGATGGCCGGCATGGGCGCCGTCCTCGGCCTGGGGGTCGACAAGCTCATCGGCCTCACCGGGATCGGCCTCGGCAAGATGGATCACCACGAGTAGGGGGCGGCCATGGACCTCTTCAACGTGTACCTGCCCATCGCCGGCCTCCACTTCAACGTCCTCATCCTCTTGCTCATCGGCTTCACGGTGGGGGTGTGCGGGGGCTTCTTCGGCATCGGCGGCGCCTGGATCGTGACGCCGGCGCTCAACATCTTCGGCTTCCCCATGCCGTACGCGATCGGTACCGACCTGGCCCACATCGGCGGCAAGTCGATCGTCTCGACGATCCGGCACGGCCGGTTCGGGAACGTCGACGTCAAGCTCGGCGTCTCCATGATCCTCGGCACCACGCTGGGGATGGAGCTGGGCGCGCGCCTGGTGATGCTCCTCGAGCGCATGGGGGTGGCCGGTCCAGTCATCCGCAAGATCTACATCGTGTTCCTGGGCGCCATCGGCACGCTGGTCCTCTACGACTACATCAAGCACACGCTGGCGCAGCGCCGTCACGCCGGCGATGCGGCGGCGCCCAAGTCCGGGGGCATCAACATCGCCGCGCGGCTGCATCGCATCCGCATCCCGCCCATGATCCACTTCGAGGTGGCGGGCATCACCTGCTCGCTGTGGCTGCCCATGATCGTCGGGTGCTTCACGGGGATCGTGGCCAGCGTGCTCGGCGTGGGCGGCGGCTTCATCCGCATGCCGGCGCTGGTCTACCTCATCGGCTGCCCCACGGCGGTCGCGGTCGGGACCGACCTGTTCGAGGTCATGGTGACCGGGGCCTACGGCGCCTTCACCTACGGCGTGGAGGGGCGCGGGGAGATCATCGCGGCGATGTGGATGCGGGGGGGAGCCGCCATCGGCGCGCAGATCGGCACGGTCGCGGTGAAGTACGTCCGTGGCTACAGCATCCGCCTGCTCTTCAGCGCCACCATCTACCTCGCCTGCATATCGGTGCTGCTCAAGCAGCTCAAGCTGGACCGGGCGGCCGCCGTGCTGATCATGATCGCGGCCGTGGCCATCACCGGAGTGATCGTGATGTGGCTCGTCCGCGGCATGGCGCGCGAGATCGCCCAGCGCCGGGAGGCCAGAGGCCTCAACACCGCAGCGTCGTCGCGGCGAGGTGAGCCATGACCGCGAAGGGAAACGACCGCCGGGCCCTCGCTACGACCCTCGCCCTCGCGGCGGCGGCCACGCTCGCCGCCACCGCGACCGCCTGCTACGACGACGTCAAGGTCGTGCAGGGTACCGTCACCCAGGTCGAAGCCGCGGCCAGCACGATCGCGGTGAAGGACGAGCGGGCCCCCAACGCCACCGTCAGCTATCGCCTCACGGAGCCGGCGACGGTCGCCACCGGTGACCTCGTCCGGGTCGCGTTTCGCGACGGTGCCGACGGCAAGCAGGTGGTGCGGCTCATGAACCTCACCCGCCACCGCGCCAAGGACCGACGCGACAAGAAGTAGTCGCCGCGGGCGGCGAGCGCGGACCTGCGCCGCGCGAGCCGCGGGGGTCCGGGGGGCAGCGGAGGGGCGCAGCGAGCGCAGCGAGCGAGCAGCGGACGGGCCCCCCGGGGACGATCAGGCGAAGGGCTCGAAGTCCTCGGCGAGGAAGGCCCTGACGAAGCCGGCGACCAGGGCGTCGTCGTCCATGAGCATGTCGAGCTGGCGGGCGCACAGCGTCAGCCGCCCCATGATCTCGAGGGTCTGCCGGATCCGGTCGCGCGGGTACTTCTGCAGTCTCCCGGCGACCAGGTCAGCGTGGGTCTGCACCGCGAAACCGAGCTGGCGGAGCACGCCCGCCACGAAGCGTACGCGCCGCTCGCGGCGTTCGGCGGCGGCGGCGCCCCCGACGAAGCGGAAGCTCACGTAGTTCTTGTTTATCGACTGCCCGCAGTAGGTGTCCACGGTCGAGAAGTGGTAGCCGGCGCGGGTGCTGAAGTTGAGGTAGGTGTCCGAGGCCATGGCGAAGCTGCGGCGGCCGAGGCTGTGCTTCGAGGGGGGCGGGCCGACCATGCTCTCGCCCACTACGGAGAGGAAGCCGCCGACGCTGACCGGCCGCGGGCGGTCCCAGTGGATGCGGGCGTCGAGCAGGCCGGTCGCGAAGGCGCACAGCGGCGCCGACGTGAGGTCGTCGACGGTGACCTCGGGTCGGTGGGTCGCCGCGGGACGCAGCGCGCCGCCCAGGTCGAACACGTAGACCTCGATCGGCAGCCGCGCCGCCAGGCGCACGGCGCGCACCTCGTCGGCGCGCTTCACGTCGTCACCCAGGTGGAACATCTCGGCGAAGGTCTTCTCGTGCGCGAAGCGCGTGACGTCGTGGAGCGACGTGCAGGCCGATGGCTGGAAGCCGGGCGACTCGGGCTCGGTGAGGTGCAGCGGGCACAGCAGCGGCGCGACCTTGTCGAGGGCCTCGAGCTCCGGCAGGCCGCGCGCGCGGGTGCGCCGCGGCGGGCTCGACCCCAGGAGCGCCGCCACGCGCCCGGCGAGCACCAGGGCGTGGGTCGCATCCACGGTGATCTCGGTGCCGGTCCGGAGCGCGGCAGCCGAAGGCGCCCCCACGATCGTGGGCACGCCCAGCTCCCGGGCCACGATCGCCATGTGACCGGTGCGGCCGCCGACCTCGGTGACGATGGCGGCCACGCGCTGCATCACGCGCGCGTAGGCCGGCGAGGAGTGCACCGCAACCAGCACCGCTCCCGCCTCGACCCGGTCGAGATCGGCTTCGCTCTCGACCCGCACGACGGTGCCGGAGGCCACCCCGGGGCAGGCCGTCACGCCGTCGCGCACGAGCACGGGGTGCTCGCCGAGGAGCTCGGGCGGGACCGGCGTGGCGGGCTGGAACTCCGCGCACGCCAGTGGCCGCGTCTGCAGGATCACGATCCGGCCACGGAGATCGATGGCCCACTCGACGTCCTGGGGCCCGCCGAAATGCTCCTCGAGCACGCGGCCGGTGCGGCACAACTGCTCCAGATGCTCGTCGCTGACGCACGGGCTGGCGAGCCGGGACGCGGGCACGGGGACCGCGCAGAGGCCGCCGGCAGGGGTGGGGAGCAACATGTGCGACCGCACGCCGAGCGTGCGCTCGACGACCCGGGGCGCCTCCCCCCGGAGCAGGACGAAGTGGTCGGGGGCGATGGTCCCATCGGCGGCGCTGGCCCCTTGGCCCGGCACCGCCTCGATCAGCAGATGTGGGGCATCGGGCCGGGTCGGGTCGCGGGTGAACATCACGCCGCCGGCCGCCGCCTCCACCAGCTCGATGCAGCCGACGGCCATGCGGGCGGCCTCCTCCTCGAGGCCACGCTCGCGTCGGTAGGCCAAGGCGCTCGGGCCGTAGAGGCTGGCGATCACCTGGAGGATGCTCCGCGGCAGCTCCGCGGGGCCGACGTTGAGCACCGTGTGGTACTGGCCCGCCCAGCTGGAATGACTATCCTCACCGATGGCGGACGAGCGCACCGCCAGCCGGAGGCGACCGCCGGCGCGGGCCAGCAGGGCCGTCGCGGCCGCGCTCAGCTCCTCGAGGACCTCCGGGGGCAACGTGGCGGCGCCCACGGCGCGCTGGATGGCGGCGCTCGCGGCCACGAGGTCGCCCGGGCTCTGCCCGCAGGCGCCGAGGCAGGCGGCCACCTGGTCGGCGAGATCGTTGAAGGCGACGAAGGCGTCGAAGGCGGTCGCGCTGACCACGAAGCCGTCGGGGACTGCGAGCCCGAGTCGATTGCGGACCTCGCCGAGATTCGCCATCTTGGCGCCGACGAGACCCGCGTGGGCGCGGGTGATGGCCGCGAGCGGCACGATGCGCGGCCCGCCGCGGGGGGCCGGGCTCGGGGCGACGGCCGCGTCGACCGCGCGATGCACCCGATCGAGCGCGTCGTAGAGCCCACGGTAGCGGTCTTCCGAGATGAGGTTGAGGTTCTTGACCATCACGAAGGCGGCGAGCATCGCCTCGTCCACCGCCGCGCGGAGGTCGCGCGGGGGCTGCCCGGGTTCGGCGGCCAGCGCGTCTTCGATGCCGGCGATCAGCTCGAGGACCTGATCGTTGGCGGCGAGGAGCTCGCGGAAGTAGTGGTACTGCAGCTTGAACGGGAGGCGTCGCGGCCGCGCCGCGTCCGGGTCGCCGGCCGCCGGGACGGGCTCACGCCGCCGCCGCAGCCATTCGCGGATGCGTCCCACGGGCCCTCAGCGAGGACGTGCCGCGCGCAACACGGTGTCGACGAGATCGTCGATCTCGATCGGCTTGAGGAGGTACTCGAATGCGCCCAGCTCCATCCCCTTCACGCCGAGCTCGATGGACGCGTGCCCGGTGAGGAGAATGACGCTCACCTGGGGCCACATGCGGCGCATGCGCCGCAGCAGCTCCAGCCCGTCCATGTCGGGCATGCGCACGTCGACGATGGCGCAGTCGTACGGGGCCTGGGCGAGGGCCGCGAGCGCCTGCTCCCCGCTCGTCACGGAGGTGCACTCGAGCCCGCGTCGGGCCAACCGCGCGGCGATGGGCTCCAGGAACTCCACCTCGTCGTCCACCAGGAGCACGCGCGTTGTCGTCACCGCTCACCTCCCTGCCCGGGCCTAGTCCCCCGGGACTTCCGGCGGGAACCACAGCGAGAACGTGGTGCCCTTCCCTACGGTGCTGCTGACGTCGATGCGCCCGTTCAGGCTGCGCATGAGGTCGCGACAGATGGCGAGTCCCAGGCCGCTGTGGGTCTTGGTGCCGCTCTTGTTCGAGAAGAACGGCTCGAAGATCCGGTTGAGGTCAGTGGGAGCGATCCCGGGCCCGTTGTCCTGGATCCGCACCTCCACGCCGAGCCCGGAGCGCTCGACGAAGAGGTGCACCTCCCCCTCCTCACCGATGGCGTCGAGGGCGTTGTTGATCAGGTTGAGGAACACCTGCTGCATCTGCGCCAGGCTGCTCCGGATGAGGGGCACCTCGGGCGCGTAGTGGCGCACCAGCTTGACGCGATCGGAGGTGTCGCCCTGTTGCACGAACCCGATGGTCTGATCGAGGGCCTCCTCCACGGCGACCGGCTCCACGCTGGGTCCGACGCGGCGCGAGAAGCCCAGGAGCCGGTGGGTGACCTCGCGGCCGCGCTGCACCTGCCCGGCCACCCGGCGCAGCCGGTCCCGCAGCTCGTCCCGGGAGGGGGGATCCGCGCCGTCGGTGAGCGCGTCGGTGAGCACGCCGACCTGGGCGTCGATGATCGCCAGCGGGTTGTTGATCTCGTGCGCCACGGAGGCCGCCATGCGGCCGATGGCGGCCATCTTCTGGCTCTGCGCGGTCGCCTCGAGCAGGGCCGCGTGGTCGGCCTCCAGCCCGCGGAACTGCCGCAGCCGGTGGCGCACGATGAGGAAGGCCAGCCCCACCACGGCCACGAGCAGGAGCGCCATCAGCCACAGGAGGGTGGGTTGGGCGCCGGCGATGGCCCACGGCCCGGGCGCCGCCTGCCGGCCGACCACGGTCCAGGCGTGGCCCCGGAGCCAGGCGGTGGCGACGTGCTCGACGTGTCCGGCGCGGCTCGTGGCGACGAGGCGGACCCCCGAGTGGACCGGGATGGGCCCGGTGTCGGCCTTCTCCATGAGGCGGTGCTCGCGCGAGTACTGGGTCTGGTACTCGCCGGCACGGTTGAGCACGAAGACATCGGCCCCCGACTCGAGGCCCCCCTCCCGCACCAGCGCCGAGAGGAGGTCGGTGTCGATGGTGGCGCGGAGCACGTAGTCCTTGCCCGCCTCGCGCTTCTTCACGGCCATGACCATGTGGGGGAAGCGGCGGAAGCCGAGGAACACGTCGCTCTCGTAGCGTCCCTGGACCATCACTTCGTGGAACCAGGGCGCGCCGCGGTAGTCCAGGCCGGCCAGGTCGTAGGGCCCGACGTACGCGAGGTGCCGCCCATCCTCGCCGATCAGCCCCAGGTCGATGATGCCGCCGCGCTCGCGCTGCATCTCCCGGCGCAGCACCTCGAGCACGCCGGGCTGGCTCAGCTCCGCCACGGGCAGGCTCGTGGCACACAGCTGCAGCTGCCGGAGCTTCTCGTCCAGGAAGAGCTCGACGGTCGCCTTGCGGTTCTTGACGATGGCCTCGAGCCCCCCGCGCGTGCGGGCATCGATCTCGCGCTGGAACGCGACCAGGCTCGCCCCCGCGACGGTGGCGAGCGGGAGGAGCCCGACCGCGATCAGGGCGGCGAGCATCTGCCGCCGCAGGCGGCGGTAGGGGCGGCCCGGCCCGTCACGCATGAGCACCTCGGCCGAACCCGTAGTCGCCGCGCAGGAAGGCCTGCTCGTAGTCGAGCGCGACGCTGTCCGCGGTGAGCGCCATGTCGAGGTGGTTGGCGAACTCCATCAGCATCCCGACCAGGTGGAGCTTCTCCTCCATGGCGGCCGCGGGCAGGCGGCGGATGCGGGCGTTGACGAGGTCGACCCGGCGATCGGTCTCGAAGCCGTGGTGTCCGAGCAGCCGCTGCAGCAGCGTCCCGCGCCGGCTGCGCTGCTCGACCCCGGTGGAGCCGCCGACGAAGCGGAAGCTCAGGTAGCTCGCCTCGGGCTGGTCGTCGATGCGGGCGTCCACGGTCGCGAAGTGGTAGCCGATGCGGGAGTTGAGGCTCAGGTACTCGCGGCTGACGAACGCGAAGGAGGGCTCGCCCAGCTCCCGCACGCTCCCGTCCTCGTCGAAGCCGAAGCTGACCACCGAGGACATGAACCCCTTGCGCGAGACGGGGCGGGCGACGTTCCAGGAGAGCCGCGGATCCGTCATGCCGCGCCACAAGGCGCGCATGGGCCGGCAGACCACGTCGTCGATCGTGATCTCGGCGTCGCTGACGTCCGCGCGCAGGCCACCGCCCAGGTCGATGACGCGGCAGTCGATGGGGCACGCGGAGCGCAGCCGCCGGGCACCGGTGTCGCCCCGCAGCGCCCGATCGCCGAGGTCGAACAGGGCCTCGATGGTCGCCTGGTGGCAGAAGCGGATGAGGTCGTGGAGGGTGCGACACTGCTGCGCGGAGAAGCCGCTCGCCAGGCGATGCCGCAGGGTGAGCGGCACGATGTGCTCGGCAGCGGCCGCGAGCCGCGCACGGTTGCCATCGACGGTGGGCGGCGCGACGGGGGCGCCGCCGAGCACCTGGGCCACGCGGCCCGCGTAGACCACGCCGCCGTCCGCGTCGACCGTGACCTCCGCGCCGGGCGCCAGCGCCGCCGTCGCGCGCCGGGTCGCGAAGAGCGCCGGCACCCGGGCCTCGCGCGCGACCACGGCGAGGTGGCTGGTGATCTCGCCGAGATCGGCGACCAGGGCGGCCGCCCGCGGGAGCAGCACCGCCAGTCGCGGGCTCGCCTCGTGCGCCACCACCACCGACCCGGGCGGGCAGCGCAGCAGGTCGAGGTCCGTGTCGACCTGCACGACGGGGCCGCTCGCCACGCCGCGGCTCGCCGGGGAGCCCCCCTCCAGGAGCACCGTGGCCCCCGCGACACGCGGCCGGGGGGGCGCCTCCGCCACCAGCGGCTCGGTCGATTGGGGCCGGACCTGCAGGATCGCCACGTGGCCGGAGCCATCGAGCGCCCACTCGACGTCCACGGGGGCGCCGAGCGCCGCCTCGAGCCGCCAGCCGAGGCCCGCGATCAGCTCCGCCTGGGCCTCGGTGAGCACCGGCCCCGGCGCCGCCGCGACGTCCACCCGCTGCGTGCCTTGACCGCTCCGGCTGACGAGCTGCGTCGTCTGCACGCCGGGCGCGTAGCCGACCAGCCGCCGCCCGGCGGGATCGAGGGTGAAGGTGTCGGGCGCCGCGGAGCCGTCGACGGCGGCGATGCCCAGGCCCCTCACGGCGTGCACCAGGGTGCGCGGGCCACCGGGAGTGCGGCACGAGGTGAAGAGGACCCCGGCGGCACGGGCGTCGGTCATGGCCAGGACGCAGCAGCACATCGCGATCTCGCCGTCCTCGAAGCCGCGCACCAGCCGGTAGGTGATCGCCTCGGGTGAGTACTTGCTGGCCACGACCCGCTGGTAGGCGGCGGCGACCTGGTCCCGGGGCACGTTGAGGAAGGAGCGGTACTGGCCGGCGAAGGAGAGATCGGGCCCGCCCTCCTGCAGGGCGCTCGAGCGCACCGCGAGGCGCAGGTCGGGCGGCCCGGGCACCGCCGCGGCCGCGGCCGTGATGGCGGCCTCCAGGTCCGGCGGGAGGGGCGCCGTCTCGACCAGGGTCGTGATCTGCGCCGAGGCCGCGAAGCACTGCGCCACGTCACCGAGGTCAGCCGCGGCGAGCACGGCCGCGATCCGCGCCCCGAGGCCCTGGTGCGCGAGGAACGCGTGGTAGGCGGCGGCCGAGATGGCGAAGCCGGGAGGGACGTTCCCGCCGAGCGCGAGACTCGCCTCGCCGAGCAGGGCGCTCTTCTGGCCGACGGCCTCGGCCAGCGAGCTGCCGACCTCGTCGAGGGGCAGCACGGCCGCGACCGGGTGCAGCAGGGGGTCGGCGTCGGTCAGGGCCGCGATCCGGGCCTTGGTCTCCTCGAAGCGCTCCATGAGCGCGCGGTTGCGCCGTCCCGTGAGCCGGACGAGGCCGACCACCATGCGGGCGGTCTGCACCGTGACGGCCGTGACGAGCCGGCGCACTTCCGCTGCCGCCAGAGGGGAGGTCGAGGCGAGCGCCTCCTGGATCCGCGTGATGATGCCCAGCGCCGTGTTGTTCGCGTGGAGGATCTCGGCGCCGAGCGCGGCGCGCTCCGCCAGCCCGCCCGGCTTCGGGCTGGCGCAGGCTCCCGAGAACAGGTCGCTGGCCCCCGACGCCATGCTCTTCGTGCCAGGCTACCTGTGGCGGGCCCGATGCATAAAAACTATATGCAGTAAAGCACGTACCCGGCACATGTGCAAGCACTCCTTTCGGGTCCGTCGGTGGCGGGGCTCAAGGGGACTCCGGGAGGGGGCCGGCCTGCTCCTCGGCGGCGATCGCCGCCGGGATGCCCTCGCGATAGCCCGGGTACTGCAGCGTGACCCCGAGGAGCCGCCGGATGGCGCGCCCGTCCACGTGCCGGGGGACGTGGCTGGCGCCGATGCGGTCTGCCGAGGGCCGCGGGTTCGTCGGCGCGTGCCCCAGGAGCCCGGCGACGAACGCGGCCACCTCGGCCGACGCCGCGGGCTGGTCGTCGGCCACGGGGTAGGCCCCGGTGACGTGGCTCGACAGCGCGGCCTCGACGAGGGCGGCGAGATCGTCCACATGGATGCGCGAGAGCACGTGGCTGCCCGCACCGACGGAGCGGTAGCGCCCGGTCCGCACGGCGACGTGTGCCCCCCGGCCGGGGCCGTAGATCGCGGCCGGCCGCAGCACCAGCGTGGTCCAGGGACCGGCAGCGGCGGCCTGCTCGGCCGCGACGCGGAGGCGCTCGCGCTCGCGACGCGGCGCGGGCGGAGTGCTCTCGTCGACCGCGACGGTGGTGCCATAGACGCTCGTGGTCGAGAGGTAGACCAGCCGCGCCGGCCGCCCGGCGAGGGCGGCCACCAGGCGGGGGGTCGGGTCCACCTCGACGGCGTCCTCCTCGACGAGGGGCACCGAGTGCAGCACGGCCAGGGGCTGCGACAGGGTCCGGGCCAGGGCCGCGAGGCTCTCCACCTGACCCGGCTCGCGCACGTCCAGGCGGTGCGGCCTGGCCCCGCGGGCCGCCAGCCGGGCGAGTTCCTCGGGGCGGGTCGCGGTCACGTGCACCGTCAGCCCGCGCCGGAGCAGCCGGCTCGCGACCCGCGATCCGGCGTAGCCGCACCCCAGGATCAGGACGGTGTCCAGCACGGGGTTCGGCGTCTCGATGCCGCGGACCTGGTCAGCCATGGCCGGCCGTCACCTGCGCGTGGCAGTCATGAGCTATTCGCGCTGTGGCCAAGGGATGAAGAGTCATGGGGTAACTGTTCGCGCAGTGACTTTCTCACCCCAAGAATCAGCCTCTCCGAGGGGGTTGAGTGCCATAGGTGCCTGGTCAATTCCGGCAACTTGTAAGCGC
>JACRCY010000191.1 GCA_016218785.1 Deltaproteobacteria bacterium | reverse complement strand
GAGCCGCGTGCAGGCGGCCTGTTCGCCGCCGGCGCACGCCCGCGCCGCCGCGCAGGCCTCGCGGTTGCCGGCGCGGCACGCGGCCGCGGCGCGCTCGAAGGTGCGGGAGCGCTCCTGGGCGCGCTGCTCCTCCGCGGCGTCCGCGCCCTGCATCTCGGCCAGGGTGCAGCCGAGGGCGTTGCCCGCGCGGCACGCCTGGTCGAGGAGCGCCTTGGATCGCGCCGCGTCGCGGGACACGCCCTCGCCGCGCTCGTGCATGCCGGCGAGCAGCACGCAGGCCGGCGCCTCCCCGCCGTCGCACGCGCGGGCGAGCAGGCGCGCGGCGCGCTGCGGGTCGCGCGGGTACCCTTCGCCGCCGAGGTAGCGCGAGGCGAGCCGGTGGCACAGGGGCGCGCCGCCCGCCTCGCACCCGGCCGCGAGCGCGGCGGCCGCGCGCCCGACGTCGGCCTTGACGCCGCGCCCCGTCTCCAGCACGTGGGCCACGGTGAAGCACTCCTCGGGGAGGCCGTAGGCGCGGCAGGTCCCCTCGAGGAGGGCGACGGCGCGGAGGGTCAGCTCCCGGGCCCGCGCCGGGTCGCGGCTGCCGGCGAGCCCGTCGCGCAGGACGTCCGCGAGCCCCAGGCAGCCGGCGCCGTCGCCGCCGTCGCAGGCCTTGCCCAGCATGAGCGCGGCGCGCCCCGGATCGCGCTCGACACCGGGGCCGTGGAGCAGGAGCATGCCGCGGACGAAGCAGCTCCCCGCCTCGCCGCGGGAGCAGCGGGTGCGGCAGTCCTCCGCCTTCTTGCCGTCGCAGCGCGCCGGCGGCGGCCCACCGGGCGCCGGCGCGCTGGCGGGCGGCGCCGTGGGAGCCGCGGCCGCGCCGCAGGCCGCGAGGAGGCCGCAGAGCCCCACCACGGCGAACCTCGGGCCAGGGTGCATCTCGGCAGTATTGCACGGCGCCCCGCGGCTCGGAAGAGACGGCGGTCCGGCGGGCCCGCCGCGTGTTGACACCGCGTGATCTGCATGCTTGGCTCTGCGTCGACGGCCGCCCGGACGGGTCGGAGGGAGGAGTCGGACGGGCACCAGCGGCGGCCGACGGGAGCCCTCGAGGAGGTCGTCATGTCCAAGCAGTTCAATGCCTTCGCCATGGCCCAGCAGCAGTTCGACGGGGTCGCCGAGAAGCTCGGCCTCGACGCCGGGATGCGCGAGCTGCTGCGCTGGCCGCGCCGTGAGCTGCACTTCACCATCCCCGTCAAGATGGACAGTGGTCAGGTCAAGGTCTTCCACGGGTTCCGCGTCCAGCACAACGACGCCCGCGGCCCGGCCAAGGGCGGCATCCGCTTCCACCCGGACGAGACCATCGACACGGTGCGCGCCCTGGCCACCTGGATGACCTGGAAGACGTCGGTCGTGGACATCCCCTTAGGTGGCGGCAAGGGCGGCGTGATCTGCGACCCGCACCTCCTCAGCGACCGCGAGCAGGAGCAGATCTGCCGCGGCTGGATCGGCCAGGTCGTGCGCCTGGTCGGCCCCGTGCAGGACGTCCCGGCGCCCGACGTCATGACCCACGGCCAGCACATGCTGTGGATGCTCGACGAGTACGAGAAGATCACGGGCGGCCGCTACCCCGGCTTCATCACCGGCAAGCCCGTCGGCGTCGGCGGATCGCTCGGCCGCACCGAGGCCACCGGCTACGGCGTCATGTACTGCGTGCGCGAGGCGCTCAAGCGCCTGAGCCTCGACATCTCCAAGTGCCGCGCCTCGATCCAGGGCTTCGGCAACGTGGCGCAGTACTCCGCCAAGAAGTTCGCCGACCTGGGCGGCAAGGTCGTCTGCGTCGCCTGCTGGGACAACACCGACAAGAAGCCCTACACCTACAAGAAGGCCGACGGCGTCGACGCCGACTTCCTGATGAAGATCTCGGACAGGTTCGGGACCGTCGACAAGGCGAAGGCGAAGGCGGCCGGCTACGAGGTGCTCCCGGCCGAGGCGTGGGTCGAGCAGGAGGTCGAGGTGCTCGTCCCGGCCGCGCTCGAGAACCAGCTCACCGGTGAGCTTGCGCCGAAGCTGAAGCCGACCGTCAAGCTGATCGCCGAGGGTGCCAACGGCCCCACCACTCCCGAGGCGGACAAGATCATCCAGCAGCGCAAGATCATGGACATCCCCGACTTCCTCGCGAACGCCGGGGGCGTCACCTGCTCGTACTTCGAGCAGGTCCAGAACAACATGAACTTCTACTGGACCAGGGACGAGGTGCTGCAGCGCCTCGACGAGAAGATGACCGCCGCGTTCCACGCGGTGGCCGATCTGGCGCAGCGCAAGGAGGTCTACATGCGCGACGCCGCGTACATGATCGCCATCGAGCGCGTCGCCAACGCCTGCCACCTGCGCGGCTGGGCCTAGCCCGAGTTTACCAAGTTAGCGAGACCGCAAGCCAGAAACCGCAACAATGGCACGCTGTTGGCACGTGATCTTGCGTATGACCTATCAACCACCTCGCGGCCAAAAACTTGCGACGAGATCGCCCCAGGGGCAGCAT
>JACRCY010000182.1 GCA_016218785.1 Deltaproteobacteria bacterium | reverse complement strand
GCGTCGCTGGCGCGCGAAAACGGGGCAGCGCGAATAGCTCCCCGCGAGTGGGCTTTGACGGATCTCTCCGCATGTGACACACTGAGACACATGAAGACCGTGAACATCCGTCAGCTCCACGAGCGCACGGGCGCGCTGGTGGACCTGGCGGCCGAGGGGCACCCCGTCGTCATCCTCCGGCGTGGGACCCCGGTCGCCGAGCTGCGACCGGCCTCGTCGGCCGCGCTGTCCCGTACCCTCCCGGATCGGCGGCGCCTGCTCGCTCGCTACCCGCGCCTCGAAGGGGACGCGGGCCGCTTCCTCGAGCAGGATCGCTCGTGAGCCGGTACCTCGACACCGCCTACGTTGCGAAGTGCTACCTGAACGAGCCCGACGCCGCGAAGGTGCGTGCCCTGGTAGCCGGCGAGGAGGGCCTGACCTCGTCGGCGTGGTGCCGGGCGGAGCTGGCGTGCGTGTTTCACCGCCACGTGCGCGAGGGCGGGCTCTCGCCGCGACAGGCCCGGCAGCTCCACGATCTGTTTCTCACCGACGTGAGGGACGGGGTCTGGAGCCTCCTGCCCGTTTCGACTGACATGCTCGCCTCCGTCGAGCGGCGGGTCCGCCGACTGCGCGCGACCGTCTTCGTGCGCGCTGGCGACGCGATCCATCTCGTCACCGCCGCGGTGGCAGGCTTCAAGGAGATCTGGACCAACGACCGACACCTGCTGGCGGCCGCGCCGGCGTTCGGGCTCCGTGGCCGCAGCGTGTAGGTCCGCCGCACGCCCGAGGGTTTGATGACGGCACGCCAGTTGACCATCCTCGCAAGCCTGGCGCAGTGCCTCGGGGCATGCTCGTCATCGGGGAGGCCGTCCGGCCCGCCGGCCAGCGCGCCGGTTCCTGCGCCCCGGCCGGACGCGGGGGGCCGGCCGGGCGCGGTGACCGGGTGCGGCGCCAAGCTGCTCGCGGACCCGCTCAATTGCGGCGCGTGCGGTCGCGTGTGCCCGTCGGCCGAGCGCACGCTGCCGGTCTGCCTGGACGGGCAGTGCCGCCAGGTCTGCCGGGTCGGCTACGGCGAGTGCGACGGCGATCCGGCGACGGTGTGCGAGACCGAGGTGCTCCGCGACCCGTGCCATTGCCGCACGTGCGGCGCGCGGTGCCCGGCGGGCCAGTTCTGCGTCGCCGGCGGCCGCACCCAAGGGGCCGCCGCAGGAGTCGCTCCTCGAGCGAGTGCCGGCGTCGGCCGTGGCCGCGGTGATCCTGCGGCGCGGCGCGCTCGGGTTCCCGCGCGGCTTCTTCGACGGTGCACCCGCCATGCGGCGGGAGCTGGCGGAGTACCTGACGCGAGAGGTAGGCGTCGATCCCACTGGCGTCGATGGGCTGGTGGCCTGGTCGAGCAACCTCGGGGCGCGCAGCGGCGCGCTCTTCGTGCGCCTGCATGCCACCGCGACCCTCAAGGGCCGCCGCGCCGGCCAGCACCGCGGCGTCGACCTGGTCGAGGTGGATCAGATGATCGTGGCCGCGGCGGTCGAGGGCGGGCTGGTCGTCGGCTCGCCCACCGAGGTGGCCACCGCGATCGATCTCAGCCGGGGCCAGGCCGAGCCCGTCGGCGCGGCGTCGCCCCTCGGGTTCATGCGCGACGCCAGGGCCCCCGACATCGATATCGTGGCCGCCGCGCACTTCCCGAGCGTCGTCGATCCTGCGCTGAGCGGCATGGTGCACGCCGCGGGCCTGAACTCCGCCCTCGTCACCCTCACGCGCGCGGGCCTCATCACGGCGCGCGTGCACGGCGACCGCGAGCGCCTGGGCGCCGTGCGGGAGATGTTCCGGGCCGGCGTCGGCCTGGCCCTCTCCGGCCTCGAGCGCGCCAAGGACGAGGCGCTGCGCAAGCGCGACGTGAGCGCGGCGGTGGGCGCCATCGTCGGCTACCACCAGGCGCAGAAGCTCTCCCAGGAGCTGGAGCCGCGCATCGACGGGAACTCGCTCGTGAGCCAGTACCGCCTGCCGCAGCTCGCCGCCTCCGAGCTGTACCTCTTCTACGGGGGCATGGCCGCGGCCATCGCCATCCCGTCGTTCATCAAGTACGTGCGCCGCAGCAAGGAGGCGGAGGGGCGCGAGAACGTGCGCCGGATTGCCGCCGGCGCCCGCGCCTACCACCAGCACTACCGGGGGCCCGACCGGCGTTTCACGTTCCCGGCCACGACCCCCTGGACCCCGGCCCAGGAGTGCTGCAAGACCGGAGGACGCTGCCCCGCCAACGCCTCCGCCTGGAGCCACCCGACCTGGAAGGCGCTCGACTTCTCCCTCGCGGACTCGCACTACTACCAGTACCGCTTCGTGAGCGAGGGGAAAGGCAAGAAGGCGAAGTTCACCGTCGAGGCGCGCGCCGACCTCGACTGCAACCAGGCTGCTCCCTCGAGCTTCCGCCTCAGCGGGCACGTTGAGCC
Organism: Deltaproteobacteria bacterium; assembly: GCA_016218785.1. Taxonomy (GTDB): domain Bacteria; phylum Myxococcota_A; class Polyangia; order JACRCY01; family JACRCY01; genus JACRCY01. The sequence continues at coordinate 4,824 of JACRCY010000182.1, read as the reverse complement.
CCAGGGGGTCGTGTGGTACATGGGCGAAGCGAGGCGCAAGGGCGAGTAGCATGCTCGCGGCGCGGCGTCGCCGACGTGGCCCGATGTCGTCCGACCGTATCCCCGCGAAGCTGCTCGACCACCTGCACCACGGCGACTGCCGCGAGCTGCTCCGCCGCCTGCCCGCCGAGTCGATCGACCTGATCGTCACCTCGCCCCCCTACAACGTGGGCAAGGCGTACGAGGTCCGGGCGACGCTCGCGGACTACCTGGCGCGGCAGACCGCGGTGCTCGCGGAGTGCCGGCGGGTGCTCCGCCCCACGGGCTCCCTGTTCTGGCAGGTGGGGACCTACGTCGACGACGTGCGCCACATCCCCCTCGACCTGAAGTTCTTCCCCATCATCGAGGGGCTCGGGCTCCTACTGCGCAACCGGATCGTGTGGCTGCGTCCCCACGGCCTGCACGCCACGCGCAAGTTCTCGGGCCGCCACGAGACCATCCTGTGGTTCGTGAAGCGCGGCGACCACAAGTTCTTCCTCGACGCGGTCCGCGTGCCGCAGAAGTACCCGGACAAGAAGCACTGGAAGGGCGCCCGGGCCGGCCAGCTGTCGTGCGACCCCTTGGGCAAGAACCCGGGCGACGTGTGGGCCTTCCGCAACGTGCGCCACAACCACGAGGAGCACACCGTTCACCCGGCGCAGTTCCCCACCGACCTCGTGGAGCGGATCGTGATGGCCACGACCGAGCCGGGCGACGTGGTGCTCGACCCCTACCTGGGGGTCGGGACCGTGCCCCTCGTCTGCCGGCGCACCGGGCGCCGCTTCGTCGGCGCCGAGATCGACGCCGACTACGTGGCGGTGGCGCGGCAGCGCCTCGCGGGTGAGCCCGACGAGCAGGGGCGCTTCCCGAACCTGCAGGCGCTGCGCGAGTACGCCGAACGGCAGGGCCTCGCGGACGTCGCGGCCTATTCGTTCACGCGGCAGACCGGGCGCCGGGCGACCACGCGGCGGCTGGCGCGCATCCACCCCGAGCCGCGTCAGCTCGAGGCCTTCGTGCGGCAGACCGAAGGCGAGGCCGCCCACCCGGCCTACCGCCGCTTCCGCCCCGGGAGGGGCAAGTAGGACCCATGGCGCGGGTGCTCGTCCCCTTCCTCTTCTGCGCCTTCCTGCTCCTCGGCGGGCGGGAGCCCCCGTGGGGGGACGCGAACGTCACCTACGTCACCACCAAGACCCTCTGGGAGTCGCATCGCCTCGACATCGAGCTCGACGCGCCCCCGTACTTCTTCACCGTGCGCGGGGGCAAGAAGTACGGCATCGCCCCGCTCGGCAACGTGGTGGCCATGCTGCCGAGCTACCTGATCCACAAGCGGCTCATGGGCATCCCGAAGATCCCGGAGCAGCCCGTCGGCGCGCTCGCCACGCACTTCGTGCCGGCGCTGTTGATGGCCGCCGCGGCCGCGCTCTTCTACCGGCTGGCCCGGCGCCGCGGGGCCAGCCCGCGGCTGGCGCTGCTCCTGACCGCGACCCTGTCGTTCGGGACGATGTGCTTCATCTATGCGCGGGTGGCCTACGCGGAGGCGCTGCAGACCTTCGCGCTCCTCCTGCTCGTCGAGCGCACCATCGCGCAAGGCGAACGGCTCACGCTCCCCGGCATGGCTGCCTTGGGCCTCGCCGCCGGGGTGCTGCTCAACTCCAAGATCGTCTACGCGGTGCTGTTGCCGGTGTGCGCGGCGTATCTCCTCTGGGCGCATCTTCGCGATCCGGCGCGCCGGGATCTCAAGCGCCTCGGAGCTGCCTGTGGGGTGGCGCTCCTCAGCTTCCTGCCGTTCCTCGTCCTCGCGGTGTGGCACAACTGGCTCAAGACCGGCACGCTCTTCCGCTCGGGGCACGAGGGGCAGGCGGACTTCTTCGGCGGCGACCTCGGCGCGGCGCTGTACGGCTTCCTGCTCTCGCCCGGCAAGAGCCTCTTCCTCTTCTCCCCGCCGCTGCTCCTCGGCGTCATCGGCCTAGCTGCGGCGTGGCGGCGCCGGCGGGCCGAGACGCTGCTGCTCCTCGGGGTCTGCCTGGTGGCGCTGCTCGTGCACGCCAAGTTCCGCATCTGGCACGGCGGCTACTGCTGGGGCCCGCGCTACCTGGTGCCGCTGACGCCGCTCCTGCTGCTGCTGGCGCTGCCGTGGCTCCCCGAGGCGCTGGGGCGCGGGCGCGTGCGGCTGCGGCGCGCCGCGGTGGGCGCGCTGCTCGGCGCGGGCCTCCTCGTTCAGCTACTGGGGGCCGCCTTCTACTGGGATCACTACACGCGCATCCTGGTGGCGGTCCGGGACCAGACGGGCATGGCGCGCTGGTCCGAGGACCACCTGGCGCACGGCTACTTCGTGCCCGAGTTCTCGCCGGTCCTGGGACACTACTGGCTCTTCAAACACTGGCTGCGCAAGGACCCCGACCTCAACCGCGACGCGCCGTGGAAGGGCCTGATCCGCGGCCGCCTGCGCCTGAACGACAACTGGCACGCGTTGCGCATCGACTTCTGGGGCGTCGACTGGCTGAAAGGGCGGCGGGAGGTGGTCACCGTCGGGATGACGACGCTCGGGATCCTGGCCGTCGGCCTGGCGGCCTCGGGCTGGGGCATCCGGCGCCGCCTGCGGCGCGAGGAGCGGGAAGACGCGCTCTGACGCAAGCGGCCGTCGCGTCAGCCGCCGTTGCAAGCGGCTGCGGGTGCGTCAGTCGGGCGGGAGCGGCGGGCCGACGAAGTCGGGCGACGGGGGCGGCGGCGCGGGGGGGTGGTCCTCGGCGGGCATGACCTTCGGCTTCTTCTTGGGGCCGTACCAGCGCAGGAGCGAGTTGCGGAGCGCCAGGAACGGGATGGCGTCATGGTAGCCGGCGTCGGTCCGCAGGGTCGTGTACGAGAACCACGGCCGGGTCGGGCTCTTGACGCAGCGACGGTAGAGCTCCTTCCGACAGAGCCTGAAGGGGTGCGGCTTCTTGCCGAGCATCTCGGTCTCGAAGGTCTTGTAGCGGTCGTAGGCCGGCTCGCCGCGCGCGACGTTGACGTAGATGGTGCCGGGCTTCAGCACCTCCTGCAGGCGCTGCGAGTAGGCCTGCGAGTGGTAGCAGGTGTCGGAGGTCGCGAGGAGCTTGAGCCGCCCGAGCTGCTCGGCGGCCTTGAAGACCCCCGCCTTGGGGCAGCAACCGGCGCCCGAGTGGCCGATGACGGCCAGGGAGGCGGGACGGATCTGGCGCGCGCCGAGGAGGCGGAAGAGGCGCTTGCGGTACTCGACGAAGCTGAAGCGGCCGCCGAAGAGGTCGCCGCCGCCGCCGCACGTCGAGTAGTGCACCGGCTCGGCCAGCACCACCGGCCGGACCGCGGCCGACGAGACGAGCGTGCGCGTCAGGCGCTCGAGGTGCCGGCCGCCGCCGACCGACGGCGCGGCCTCGGGGTTGCCCTGGTTGCCGTGCAAGAGGATGATCACCTCGGCGCGGCCGCCGCAGCCCACCTCGCGCGGGATCCAGACCTGGCCGCCGTCTGGGTACTTGAGCGGGACGATCTCGTCGCGGTCCCTGCGGCACTCGACCTTCTGGCCCTTGACCCGCCGGCCGGCCTTCGCGCCCCTGGCGCTCGGGCCGGCCGGAAGCGTCGCCGCGCGCCTGACGGCGGGCGGGTCAGCGGGTTGCGCGTGCGCGGCGGCAGGCGCCAGCGCGAGGGGCGCGACCGCGAGCCAGGCCAGCGCCAGGACCAGACGGTGGCGGGACAGGCGGTCGCGGGGTGCCAGGGGGCCGAGCATCAACCGCGTGGCGCCGGGACCGGGACCGGGACGGCGTCGGCCCCCGGGGCCCTGACGCCGAGGAGCGCGCGCACGAAGCGGGCCGCGCGCGCGGGCTCCACGCCGCTGATGGTCACGAGCGGGTCACCGTGGGCGACGACGCTGACGCTGACCCCGCGGCGGCCGGCGAGGAAGCGGCCGAGGGCGAAGACGGCGAGGTCCACGCCGATGCCGAGGCAGACGACGCCGGCGCCGGCGAGGGTGAGCGAGGCGGCCTTGACCAGGATCCCGTTGCAGAGGAACTTGACGCCGAGGAGCGCGACGGCGAGGCCCACGATCGCGCCGACCAGCAGCAGACCCGCCGGCCGGGCGCGCGAGACGGCCGCGCCGGTGACGGCCTCGTGGCGCAGCCGGAGATCGGTGTGCGTGACCGTGCTCCCGAGGAAGTCGACGCGGCTCTCCACCACCAGCGCGTCGGGCTCGACCTTGAGCGTGGCACGCCGACGGAGGCCGAGCAGGCGGGCGAGGGCGCCGAAGCCGTGCGGCAGGAGCACCAGGCCGGTGCAGAGGCCGAGGACGTGCCAGGCGCGGTGGCGGCGCAGCGGCACGAGCGTGCCGCTCACGACCGACGAGAAGGACTCGTCGCGGTCGGGTCGCGGGGGCGCGACGCGGTCGGGCTCGGGGGCAGGGCTCACAGGGGGCATGGTGGCAGTGCTCCTTCACTCCGGCTTGTGACGCAGCATGGCGCGCCTGAGGATGGCCTCGCCGTCCACCTTCTTCTTCGGGACGACGTCGTCGGCGACCGGCGGGGCGCCGAAGAGGGGCCGAAGGCCCGGACGCGGCCGCGCCACCACGTAGAGGGCGCGCTCCCCGGGCGAGAGCTTCGTGCGGTCCACACCGCGCACGACGAGGTGACCGTTGGCGCGCGGCTCCGCCAGCCGCACGCCCGGCTGGCAGCCGGCGAGCTGCAGCGCGCGGGCGGCCGCGCTCTCGTCCTCCCCCGGACCTTGCGCGAGCACGAGGAGCGGCCCCCGCGTGCAGGCCGCGAGGGTCGTGGCGCCGGCGGCCGCGGCGGGCGCCGCCGGGCG
>JACRCY010000185.1 GCA_016218785.1 Deltaproteobacteria bacterium | reverse complement strand
GGCCGGCCCCGGCGTGGCCGCCACCGCCAGCGCGACCGCTGCCGCCACGCCCGCCACCACGGCCGGCGCGACGGGCGCCCCCGCCGCCGCCATCGCCACCGCCCGGACCCTCGCGCTGGTCGAGCAGCTGCTGCGGCGCCACGGCGTGCTCACGCGCGAGGCCGTGCGCGCGGAGGGGCTCCCCGGCGGCTTCGCGGCGGTCTATCCGGTGCTCAAGGCCCTCGAGGAGGGCGGCCGGCTGCGGCGCGGCTACTTCGTGGAGCACCTGGGCGCCACGCAGTTCGCCCTGCCCGGCGCCGACGAGCACCTGCGCCGCGCGCGCGACGTGCCCGGCCACTCACCCGGCGCCACGCCCGGCGGCGACACCGTGGTCCTGGCCGCCGCGGATCCCGCCAACGCCTACGGCGCGGCGCTGCCGTGGCCCGCCCACCCGGCGGCCCACCTGCTCGGCCGCGCCGCGGGCGCGCACGTGGTGCTCCGAGCCGGGCGCCTGGCCGCTTTCCTGACGCGTGCGGGCCACGACCTGCTGACCCTCCCCGACCCCGAGCGCGCCGCTGGCCGCGACGCCGACACGGAGGCCGCTGCCGTGGCCGCCGCGCTCGCCGCGCTCGTCGACGCGGGCCGACGCCCCCACCTGCTGCTGGCGCGCATCGACGGCGAGCCGGCGGCGACCGCGCGTCATGCCGACGCCTTCCGCGCCGTGGGCTTCAGCGTCTCGAGCCGGGGGCTGCTGTACCGCCGGCGGGCGTAGCGGTTGCAGCCCGCCGGGCATGGGCCGGTGCCTCCGTCAGGGGTGCTCGGCGTCCGTCCCCGGCGCGTTCCCGCCCGCGGCCGGGCCGCCGATGGGCCTCGCACCGGCGGCTTCGATCTTCCCTGCGAAGGTCCGGTCGCGCATGACCGACTGTCGCCCGCGAGGCCTCTCCGCGGCATCCGCCCGCGGTCAGGTCGGCCGGCCCGGGGCTGATCCGCTACTGGAGGCGTGCAGCGCGGCGGCCTCCTGACGATCCATCATCCGAGCCTCGAGAACGATGTTGCCCCATCCGCCACATCGCACGCCGACGTCGAAGCAGCCCCCGCGCTTGAATGCAAGGTCGATCGGGTCTACGCCCGCGTACCATAGCTCGTGAATCGCGAAGACGGCCTGCGTCATCATGGGAAGCGCGAACGCGCACACCCGAGCGGGCGCCATCTTGGTGATGAGGTTGCCGTCGCCGGTGAAGTAGAACCGGGTACCGACCGTGTGGTGGCTGTTGCAGCCCTCCGACGCGACGACCTCGAAGACGATGGTCTTGCTCTTCATGTCCGGCGCCACGGCCATGACGCGCGCATTGCGCGGGTGTCGCTTGAACAGGGCGAGCTCCTCCTCGGTGTAGCCCAGGTGCTGCCGCATCATCTCCCAGACCTGCTCCGGAACGGCGGGGTTGCTCACTCGGCACCTCCTCGGTCTGCGGCTTGCGGTTGACGGAAGGGACCATACCCCATCTCCCGTTCGTCCGTCCCGGTGCGGCCTCGTACCCCCAGCGCGGCGAAGCGGATCAGCTCACTGCCGTCGTCTGCCCGAGCGGAGCATCCGGGTCGCGCCGATGACGACGGCCGCCACGACCGTGACCAGGGTCGGCAGGAACAGTACGCCGTACAGGACGACCCCGAAGTCGATGCTCTTCTGGACCGGCCGGTCGTAGTACAGCATGTGCATGGTCAGGATGACGGCGTAGTACCAGACGACCTGAATGGCCGCCACGGCGAGGAACCCCGCCGCGATTCGCAGCTCGCGTCTGCCCCCATACTTCATCGAGCCACCGTGGCCCCGGCGCCTGCCGGCGAGCGGTCTCGGGCGTGAGCGCCGATGCCGCGCCATTGGGGCCGTCGCCCACGGCATTGTACCGCGCGTCACGGGTCGACATGAAGTCGCGGTGGCGGCCGCAGTGATCGCCGGGCTCGGTTTTCCCCGGGGAATATTGATGCCGGGTATTACCCGGACAATAATACGGAGCGTAGCGCCACCGTCACGCGTCCGAGGAGACCGCCATGGACGAGGACCGCACCTTCACCGCCTTCGCCGGCGCGCGCCTGGTCGCCTCCGGCACCGTCGAGACGATGCTCCGCAAGATCAAGGCCCGGCTCGACGCCGGCCCGCCGGGGGAGTAGGAAGGCGACGCCCTGGCCGCTGCGGCGCCGAAGTTGACACCCGATGGCGGATTCGGCATCGTTGGCGCCACCCACGCCTCCCGCAATGGCCTCCGCACCGCCCGAACCCGTCGTGTCCGAGCCCTCGTGGTTGCGCCGCGCGGCGGCCCGCATCGGGCTCGACCTCATCGCGCTCGGCGTCTTCTCCCTCGGCCTGGCGACCCTCGCCATCGTCTACGGCGGCCGCTGGACGCTCTACCAGGGCTCCGTCCTGTGGCCGCTCGGCGTGCTCCTCGTGCTCTTGGCCATCAACCTGGTGGCGCGGTGGCGCGGCCTGGTGGCCCGCGATCCCGAGGTCCGGGCCGAGGTACGGCGCCGCGTGCTCACCACGGTGCGCGACTGGCTGCCGCTCATCCTGCTGATCTTCGTCTACCAGAACCTGCGCGCCTTCACCGGCCTCATCCGGACCGACTCCATCGACCTGCAGCTCTGGGCGCTGGACGTGAAGCTCTTCGGGGTCGAGCCGGTGCTCTTCGCGCAGCGCTTCGCCGACCCCTGGCTCACCGACTGGTTCGCCTTCACCTACACGCTGTACTTCATCATCCCGCTGACGATGGTGACGACCCTCTACCTGCGCGGCCACCGCGAGGACTTCCGCGAGGTGATGCTGGGCGTGGTCGCCGTCATGTACGGCGGGTTCATCATGTTCATCATCTTCCCGGCCGGCCCGCCGCGGTTCTGCCCCGAGATCATGCCGCTCTTCGACCCGCCGAAGCTCACGGGGAAGCTCGGCTTCTTCGAAGCCACCACCGGGGGCTGGGACCGCCTCAACCCGGACAAGGTGCGCGCCAGCTTCCCTTCGCTCCACTGCGCGCTCTCGGCCACGGCCCTCTTCTACACGTGGCGGTTCCGCCGCGCCCTCGGCGGCCGCATGATGTTCTTCGTCTTCCTCCCCCTCGTGGTGAGCCTGTGGATCTCGACGGTCTACCTGCGCCACCACTGGATCGTCGACTGCTTCGCCGGGATCGCGCTGGCCACCGTAGTCTTCATCGCCACTCCCTACCTGCGGCGCTGGTACTCGGTGTTGGGGAGCGCGACCGGCGCCAGCCCGCCGTCACCCGGGTAGCTCCTCGGGTCGCGATCCGCGCGCCCATACTTATATAGGCGCGACGAGGATCCGCGAGGTGTTGAAAAGCTGACAGATCCGGTGGCAAACCGCCAGCCGGGGCAGCTCGCGGCGCAACTCCTCGCGTCATTCCGAGCGGTTGCGAGCAGGGATCCGGCTGGCACCCTGGTTGCTACCTTCCACTATCTATCAGAGTGCGTCTGGCGGCAGCGGGGAGACAGGTCTCCACCGCGGGCGCGTAGCATCACGGGCCACCAGGCGCAGGGCACCAGGCAGACACCGCATGAGCCGGAAGGTGAAACGAGCAGGGCGCTGGATCGCCACCATCGGGGCGACCGCCATTCTCGTGTACCTCGTCTGGCGTGCGAACCCGAGCGCGCTCCTGACGCAGCTCGCCGCGGCCGAGTGGTGGCCGCTCCTGCTGGCGCTCCTGCTCAACTTCCTCCAGGTCTGGCTCAAGGCGCAGCGGCTGCGCACGCTGCTCCAGCCCGTTCAGGACATCCCGCTCGGGCGCCTCTACCGGTACACGATGATCGGCTACGCCGGGAACAACGTGCTGCCGATGCGGGGGGGCGACGTGATGCGGCTCGCGCTGCTGCGGCAGCGCGAGTCGGTCCCCGTCGGCGCCTTCGTCGGCGCCTTCTCGGCCGAGCGGCTGCTCGACGGTGCGAGCGTGGTCTGCGTGGCCGCCGTGCTGCCGCTCCTGGCGCCGCTGCCCGGACCCGCGCGCGCGGGGCTGGCGATCCTCGTCGGCATCACCGTGCTCGGCTACGTCGCGCTCCTGCTCATCGCCGCCAGGTGGGGGCGGGCTCCGGAGGGAGCCGGCCGGGTGCGTCGCTTCATCGCCGATCTCGCCCGGGGCGGGCGCGCGCTGCGGAAGCCGGCGCCCCTCGCGAGCTGCATGGGGACGTCGCTGGGTGCGATCGCCTGCGAGGCCCTCATCGTGGTGCTGGTGATGCGCGGGCTCGGCCTGCCGCTGGTCGCGGCCGCGGCCCCGCTGGTCATCCTCTTCGTCAACCTCGCCCTGGTGGCGCCGAACGCTCCGGGGAACCTCGGCGCCTTCGAGGCCGGCGCGGCGCTGGCGGTGACCCTCTGCGGCGTGAGCAGCACGGGTGCCATGGCCTTCGCCCTGGCGTACCACGCGGTGCACCTGGTGCCGCTCACCCTCGTCGGCGCCATCGCCTATGCCACGATGCCGGGCCGCGGCGAGCGGTCCGTGTCGCTCGTGCCCACGCCGGCGGTGGAGACCGACCGCTGACCGACGCCCGGGGCCCGGGTCCCGAGGTGTTCAATTCTCGACAGGTCGGGGGGATCCTGACAGGATCCGTCCAGCCGGCCTTGAAAAATCGAACAATATCGGGTCATCCCAGAACCGTGCATTTCGGTGTGATTCTTGCATGTTAGACGGCCGTGCAAACCACCTTCGAGATCGCACAGAAGGCCCCGCTCGCCGAGCCCGTGGAGCTCGGGCAGACGGCGTGGGGGCGTCTCCTGCATCGCCTTCGTGACCGCATGGCTCCACCGGCCCTGACCCCGCTCTCCAGGCGTGAGCTGCTCCAGACCACGATCGGGCTGTTCGTCGGTCTCGCGCTGACCGCGGGGCTCGTCGCGGCCATCGTGCTGCCCTCGGCGTTGAGGCGCCTGCCGCAGTGGGACATCATCCCGCTCCTCGCCCTGCCGCTCATCTGGTCGGTCAGCTTCAGCCTCTACGCCGTTCGCACCCTCGCCTTCGGCATGCGGCGCACGCCGCGGCTCGATCGCATCGCGCAGTCGCCGTACCTGCCGCGGGTGTTCCTCGAGTACGGCTACTGGATGTTCACGCTGCCGATCGCCGTCTGCGTGCGCCTCGGTGTCACGCCGAACCAGATCACGTACGCCACGCTCGTCGTGACGGCGGTCGCCGCCCTGGGCTTCGCGACCGGCCGGTTCGGCTTCGCCGGGTGGGCGCTGTTCCTGGCCTTCATGATGGACGCGTGGGACGGCATCGTGGCCCGCGCGACCAACAAGGTGTCGACGTCCGGGGCGTTCCTCGATTCCACCATCGACCGCTACAACGACTCCGTGGCGTACCTCGGCATCATGTACTACTACCGGAACGACCTGCTGCCGCTGCTGCTCTGCGCGGGCGCGATGGTCGGCTCCACGGTGGTCAGCTACGCGCGCGCCAAGGGCGCGGCGGTCGGCCACGATCCCAACGTCGGCCACATGCAGCGCCACGAGCGCGCGGTGTGGCTCGGCATCGGCGCCGTGTGCTCGCCGATCCTGGCCGCCTTCGTCGAGCCGGCCGCGGCGCACCCCCAGTTCCACCTCATGATCGTCGCCCTCCTGGTGGTCGCGGCGACGACCAACTACACCGCGGTGTGGCGCATCCGCGAGGTCATGGGCTGGCTCCAGCGCCAGGCGGAGCAGAAGGCGCCGGCGGCGACCGCGGCGCCGCCCGCGGCGCCCCGTCCGAGCGAGAGGCCGGCCGTGGTCCCCGCGCGGCGGAAAGACGCCCCGGCCCGCGAGATCGCGGCGTAGGGCGCCAGCCACGGCGGCGGTGCCGGCTGCGGTGACCGCGCCGACGGCGCCGGCCGCTGCCTAGAACCTGTAGCTCAACGCCAGCCCGGCGAGGTTGAAGGCCTGGCGGTAGGTGCCGGCGTTCACCTGGACGCAGGGGCTGGCCGGGCGGATCGGCGCCAGCTGGCAGGAGGCATTCTGCTCGGAAGGCGTCGCCTGCAGCCCCACCGTGGTGGCGGTCTCGAAGATGTAGGCGTAGCCCGCGTCGATCCGCCACATCGGGTGCGGCTTGAAGCTCAGGCCGAGCGAGAACATGTACTTCGGCATGTCGACGGTGAGCACCGAGAGGAACCTGGCCGGCGCCGCACCGGACTCGAAGCCGAAGCCGGCGCGGACCGTGAGCCACTTGTGGCAGTCCCACTCGCCCCCGAGCCGCACCGAGACCGTGTCCGTGAGTCCCCGCCACACCGTCATGGGCCCGATGTCGTACTCGGGCACGCCGCCGTTCAGGTTCGTCAGCATCACGTTCTTCGGCACCACGCGGATCGCGTCGTGCATCGACCACCCTTCGTAGTCGAGCTCGAGCTCGGCGCGCACGGTCGGCGTGGGCCGCATCTCGAAGGCGGCGCGGAGGATCCAGGGGAGCCGCATCGACATCCGCGCCTGGTCCCCCACCTGGGAAGCCTTGACGGTGCCGTCCTCGTGGCGGAAGAGGGGGTGCGTGGGGATGCCCGCCTGGATCGTGCCCTGACCCGAGACCCACGTGGGGAGTTGCACCGCGGCGGCCGCGCGCCAGATGCGCTGGCTCACGTGGACGCCGAGGTTGCCGGAGAAGTTGGCGTTGGCGGCGAGCCGCATCCGCACGCGGGCGTCGCACTGCGGGTCCTCGGGAGCCGAGAGGACCGTGCCCGGGCAACCGTTGAGCACCGTGCGCGACTCGAAGTTGAGGAGCATGTCCTGGAGCGACGCGCCGATGCTCACGCGCGTGCCGTGCGGGCCGCCGTCGATGACCCGGTAAGCGACCGCGGCCTCGATGCGCGCCATGAAGGTGCCGTCGAGGTCGATGAGCGAGTAGCGCTGCGGCCCGGCGGCCCGGTAGCGCGGCAGGGAGGCGTAGGGCGCGGACATGCCCACCCCCAGGGTGAAGCCGCGCCCGAGGCGGAACGCCGCCGCCGCCGTCGGGATCCCCTGGGGCGGCGCGCCCGAGGCGATCTGGCCGAGCGCGTTGCCCCCGCTGTCGACCCGCGCATAGCTCTGGCTGCCGGCGACGAGCGCCCCCTCCAGCAGCCCCTGGTTGCCCACCAGGTCGAGGGTGGCCGGGTTGTACCAGAGCCCACCCGGATCGTCGCCGCCGGCGGTGAAGGTGCCGGCCCGGCCGAGGGGCCGCACGCCGTGGGTCGGCAGGTAGAGCCCCCCCGCGCGGGCCGGCGTCACCGCGCCCGCGACGGCCAGCACCACGACGACACCGAGGAGCGACCCCGAGCCCCCAACCCTCCGCCTGGCGGGCCTCATTTCTTGAGCTTGCGACTCTTGACGACGTCCACGAAGTGCTGCAGCCCCCGCTCGTTGTCGTCGACGAACCCGGCGGCCTGGCCGAAGATCTCCTGGTAGTCGGGAGCCTGGAGCGGCTCGCCGAAGGCCCCCGGCGTCACCCGGTGCACCGCGGAGGTCACGTCGGCGAAGGTGCCGAAGGGCGTGTCACCGGTGCCGTACTTCTGCCACAGGTTCCTGAGGATCTGCGTCAGGACGAGCTCGCCATCCTGCTCTTGCGCGCGGTGCAGGAACTTCACTTGCGCCGCGGCCACGCCGAGGGTGGGATCGAGGACGCGGCCCGCGGCGCGCAGGATCGCCACCAGATCCGCGTCGTCGATGATCAGCTGCACCAGGTCGGCCGCGGCGGTCAGCGCGACCGCGAAGGCCTCGCTCTGGTGGGCCTCGTCGATGAGGTAGCCGACCAGCCCGTAGACGGCGTTGCGGGCCTCCTCGTCGCCGGCGAGCGCCTGCGCCAGGTCGTAGAGCGCGGCGAAGACCGGATTCGTGAGCGCGTCCTGGAAGTCCTTGGGCAACGTGGTCTTGAGCCAGGTGCCGAGGTCGCCGGTGCCCTGGTGCTTGGAGATGCGACCGCGCACGAACGGGACCAGCTGCATCGTGGTCGCCACGAAGCGGCGGTTCTGGAACTTGTGCACCGTCGGATCGACGGCGAGGAACAGGTCGACCAGGTTCGAGGTCGAGCCGTTCCAGGCGGTGGCGTTCTCGCCCGCGCTCGCGAGCGCCTGGCGCTTGGCCTTGAGGGCGCTGGCCATCAGCTCGTAGCCCGAGAGGTTCTCGCTCCCCTGCTCGTGGCGGTCGTGGCCGTCGTAGGGGACCAGCCGGTCGTACGTGATCTGGGCGGTGCCGTCGCGGTGGGTGAGCCCCGGCTGGGGGTTGAGGAGCCAGCCGGCCACGCGCAGCAGCTCCGGCCGGGCGGCCCGGCCGGCGCCGAGCTTGAGGTCGCCCAGGGCCGGCGCACTCGCGTGGAGCGCGCGCATCAGGTCGAAGGCGTAGGGCGGCGCGCCCGGGTAGACCGAGGTGTTCAAGGGGTCGAAGAGCGCCGCGACCAGCGGCTCGTAGCGCATCGCGCCGTCGCCGTAGCAGAAGCGCGCCGCCGTCGGGTTGGTGAACTGGCACTCGGTGGACTGGTTGGTGGACCAGTGATGGTAGAACACCGACAAGAGGTCGAGGAAGAGCCCCTCCTCGTCGTACTTGGCGAAGGCGTTCACGATCGGGCGGATCGACTGGTAGAAGAGCGACTCGTCGGGGTCGTAGGTGCCCGCCGGCGTGAAGTTGAGGTCGCGCGCCTTGACCTCCCACGCCATGATGGTGCCGGCGTGCGCGGTCTTGAGCTTGTCACCGTCGATGCAGAGCGGGTCGTTCTGCATGTTGGTGATGAAGGTGGGCGTCGGGTCGAAGAAGATGACGCGGTTGAGCGACTCGGTGGTGGGGCGGGTCTTGAACCCGGTGATCCCCGACTCGCTCTCCAGCGTCGAGTCCATCAGGCTGCGCGACGCCCAGGTGAGGGGCCACTTCAGGTTCATGGGGAACTGGGCCTTGGGCGTATACGCGTTGACCTCCGGGTCCCACACGCGGGCCATGCTCTGCACGTAGAACTTGCCGAGCGAGTCGATCTGGAACAGCTCGCACTCGGCATCGTAGGTGGCCACGCCGATGCCGAAGACCTCGACCACCGCGCCCGCCTTGCTGCACAGCCTGGCGCCGTTGGTGTCGTGGATCAGGTGGAACAGGCGGTGGTTCTGGGTCCGGTTGAAGGCGCTGTCGGCGGCGCCGTAGTTGGGCTTCTTGGTGAACCCGCCGATGGGGGGCGCGTTGATGTCGTTGGGGTTCGGGTCCCAGCGGTCGGTGTAGGTCATGTAGAAGGAGTGGATGCGGCCGAGGTTCTGGGTGATCGGATCCCGGAGCGCGTCCATCAGGTCGGCGGTGAGGGCCTCGTTGGCGAGGACCCGCCGGAGCACCGGGAGGAGATCGTCGTAGAGCGTGGAGGCCTCGGGGATGCTGGCGGTGGCCCACCCGGGGCGCTTGGCGAACTCCTTCATGCCGAGGGCCGCGCCGAGCAGCCAGGCGGTCGGGTCCTCGTGCTGGTCGATGAGGAGCTGCGTCGCCTCGAGAGCCTCGTCGATCTCGGGGGCGCCCAGGAGCTGCACCACGGCGTACAGCAACTCCAGCAGCGCGGCCTGCGCCCCGTCGAAGCCGTTGAAGCTCATCGTCTGGGTGTGGCCGTCGGGGAGCAGGTAGTCCCTGGTCACGGTCCGCCGCGGCCCCATCAGCGCGCCTGCGCCGCGCACGAGGCCGAGCGCCGTGTCCTTGCCCGGGTCGAAGATGGTCAGGCTGTCGCGCAGGGTGCCGGCGAGCAGGGTGTTGTTGAGGTCGAGGTACTCGTAGATCGGCTGACCGCCGGATCCGAGCAGCCGCCCCTGCGAGTCGCGGGCGCCGCTGCCGCTGCCGTCCTTGGTCGGGAACGGCCAGTAGCCGAGCAGCGGCTGGCCGTTGCGGTCGATGAACCGGCCCGCGCCATCCACGTCGGGGAGGCCGTCGCCGTTGAGGTCGGCGAACGGCGTCGGCAGGGTCCCCGACGGCTTCGCCACCCGGGCCAGGCCGCGGTGGTCGCGGCGCACCAGGAGCCGCGATGGACCGCTGCCAAAGCGCGACTGCGCGTCCTCGGCGAAGAAGAGCCCGAGGGCCAGGTTGAGGGTGCGCTCCGGGTCCTTGGCGTCGGGGACGGCCTTCGCGGTCGTGAGCTCGTAGTGGAGCGCCGTCGTCAGGGCGGTGAAGGCTTCGTGCCCCGTCCCCCCTTCGTCGAGGGAGCGCAGCGAGGCGGAGAGGACGGTGTCGATGTCGGGGTACTCCACCACCTTGCGCACCACGCCGAGGGCCGCCTCGAGGGGACGGTAGCCGTCCCGGCCGGTGAACTTCGCCAGCGCCGCGTGCAGGTCGGTGTCGTCGGCCAGCAGGCGCAGGACCATGCCGATCTTGCCGTTGGCGTCGCCGAAGGTGCCGTCGTCGTACAGTGGCAGGATGGCCCGCAGGAAGGCGTCGACCGGGTCGAGCAGCTCTTCGGGGAGGATGATGTTCAGGGCTCGGATGAGCGCCTCGCGCTGCCCGACGAGGACGTTGACCTTGGGCGCGTCGGTCGCGGCCGCCGGCTGGTCGCCGGGCGCGGTGCAGGCGGCGTGGTACTTGTCGCCCGAGACGTCGATCGCCGCCTCGGGCTGCGCCGCCTTGACGTCGAGCTCGTGGCTGTAGCCCACGCGCTCGCACATCACCTCGAACATCGCCTCGCCGAACGAGGCATTCCCCTCGGCGGTCTCGGTCATCGTCACGGTCTGGCGGCAGCCAGCTGAACCGAGGACGAGCAGGCACACGGTGAGGACACGAGCAGCAACCCACCTGAACGGCACGATCCCCTCCACGGTCCGCAGTGACGAGAGCACCCGGAACAGCAGGAAGACCACAGCAGTTCATTCTAGCACGCGAGTGGGGCTGGGGATCTAGTAGCTCAGGTCGTTGTTCGCCGTCACCCAGTACCCGGACGTCGACCCCGACGGGTGCAGCGGCGCCAGGTCGCAGCCCGTGGTGACGCCGCCGCTGACCTGGGCGGTGGCGTCGACCACGCGCCACATGCTGCCCGCGCCGCCATTGCCGTAGCCGCCCGACTTGTTGAAACTCGGGACGAAGTCGGGGGCCGCGCCGTAGGTGGCCAGGATCTTCCCGCCGCAGTAGATGTTGACCATCGGGTGGACCACGATGGAGCCCCCGCCGTAGTAGTGCACCATGACCCGGAACTTGTCCCCGTTGTTGGGGTTGTCCACGTTGGTGTTCTCGGGCTTGCCGGGCGTGGAGATGTTGTCGACGTCGAGCCGTGGGCTGGCGCAGTACCCGGCTGTCGTCCACGTGCTGCCGTCGTCGGGTGCTCCCTTGCAGTTGTCGACGCTGGTGTGGGCGTAGCCCCAGTTCGGGCCGCTGCCGCTGACGAGGTCGCTGGCCCGGCAGTTCAGGTAGTAGCAGTCGTCATTGTTCGTGCTGCCCGAGCTGGTGCCGTCGGTGGTGAACCAGGGCGTGGTGGTGCCCGGGCGGTGCACGTGCAGGTCGATGTCCGCCCCCGTCAGGCCCGTCCTGTCCCAGCACAGCTCGGTGCGGAACCCCGGCCCCTTGACATGCACGATGAAGGTGCAGGTGAGGGGCCCGTTGGCGGTGCCGACCGTCATGGTGACCGTGTAGTCCCCCGACAGCGTCGGGTAGAACGTCAGGCTGGAGGTGGTCGCACCCGTGACGTTGGTCACGTTCGCCGTGCCGTTCAGCTTGTAGGTCGTCTAGCTCGAGGTCGACCACAGCATCTTGTCGCAGGGCCCGCCCTCGACGGTCCAACTCCAGGCCATCGCGGCGCCGGTGTAGAATTGGGTGCCGTCGATCACGTAGTTGGTGTAGGGCAACCCCTCGGGCATCTGGTTGGGGCACTGGATGGCGGCCTCGCAGCACAGGGGGTTGTCGTCGACGCAGCCGTTGCAGTCGTTGTCCTGGGTGTCGCACTTCTCGGCCGTGGGCCAGATGCCCCCCTCGCACGGGCCCCAGGTGCCGAACTCGCCCGAGCCGGTGCAGCGCTGGGTCCCGTCCTGGCACATGCCCACGTTCCGCCGGCCGGGCGGCCCGAGGAAGCACGGTTGCACCTGGCCCGGCACGCAGCCCGGCGGGCACCCGTCGTCAATCGTGCCGTTGCAGTCGTCGTCGAGCCCGTTGCCGCAGACCTCGGCGGTGAGGCAGTTGTCCTGGACCGGATTGGTGCACGAGTTGGTGGCGCAGTTGTCGGGGCGCTCGCCGGCGTCCTGGAGTGGCTGCGCGCCATCCTGTTGCTGCGGCCCGGGAGCGTCACGGACGGACGCGTCGCCCGACTGCGACCCGTCGGGGTTGCCGGTGCCGCCGTCGGTCTGGTCGCCCCGGAGGTTGGTGGGACCACACGCGGGCCCGAGCACGGCGAGCGCGACGACGAAAGGGGAGAGCGTGCGCATCATCCGAGCTTCTCCTGCTGGAACCCGGGGCCGGGGTTCCGGGTGGGGGGCAACGACGAGACGGCCCTGGCCGGAGGTTAGCCCCTCCGCTGTCGACGGATCAAGCCTCGTGATCGGACGGGAGGCTCGAGAGGCGGTCGATACCGAACACGAGTGCCAGGCCGCGCTGAACCTCCCGGAGACGTTCCGGGCTGAGGGTGCCGACGTGCTCGGTGAGGCGGGTGCGGTCAATCGAGCGCAACTGGCTGACGTTCACGACACTCGGCCGCGGAAGACCCGCCTCCCCCCGACTCAGCCGCACGTTCCCGGGCGCCGCGGCCAAGCGCAGGTTGGAGGTGATCGCGGCGACCACGGCCGTCCCGATGGCGCTGCGGTTGAAGCGGTCGTCCTGCACCACCACCGCGGGCCGACGGCCAGTTGGTTCCGATCCCGCGCCGCCGAAGCTCAGCCAGTAGACCTCTCCCTGGCGCATCACCAGCGCTCGTCGGCCCAATCGGTCCCGAGGTCGTCGAGATCGGCGGCCTCGCGCAGCTGCACCGCCCCCGTTGCGGGGTCGCCGAACACCTCGTCCAGGCGCCGGGTGATGTCCGCGTCGCGGCGGGCCCGCACGGCTGCCTTGAGGAGCATGACGATGAAGGAGCTGCGCGACTCGCCGAGCCGTCGGGCGGCGCGGTCCACCTCGGCGAGGACGTCCTCGGGCACGGTGATGGCGGTCTTGCGGCAGGCCATGGTATTCGCGTTGGTATCGAGTCTACGACTACCATAGCGCCATGCACGGCGGGCGTCAAGCCCACGGCGGCCAGGGGCGCCGACCTAGTCCTCGTCCTTCTCGGCCTCGGCGCGGCCCAGCGAGCGGTAGAGGGTGCGGCGGTCGATGCCCAGGATCTCGGCCGCGCGCTTCTTGTTGCCGCCGGTCTCCTGGAGGATGAGATCGATGTAGCGGCGCTCCAGCTCGGCCAGCGTGGGACGGTCCTCGTAGAGCCCGTGCGTGCCCGCCGGGCGCAGCGCCCCCGGGCCCACGATCTCGGGCGGCAGGTCGGAGTACAGCATCACGCCCCCGTCGGCCAGCGCGAGGGAGCGCTCGACGGCGTTCGCGAGCTCGCGCACGTTCCCGGGCCACGAGTAGCGGCACAGGGCGGTCATGGCCTCCGGGGCGATGCCCGCCCCCTCGGTCCGTCCGGTGCGCGCCGCGTACTTGCCGATGAAGTGCTCGACCAGCAGCGGGATGTCGCTCTGGCGCTCGCGCAGCGGGGGCAGCTTGAGGGTGACCACGTGGATGCGGAAGAAGAGGTCGTCGCGGAAGCGGCCCGCCTTGACCTCGGCCTCGAGGTCGCGGTTGGTGGCCGCCACGATGCGCGTGTCCACCTTGATCGGCTCGGTCGAGCCGACGCGGCGGATCTCGCCGTCCTGCAGCGCGCGCAGGAGCTGCGCCTGCATCTTGCCGCCGATGTCCGCGATCTCGTCGAGGAACAGGGTGCCGCCGTGGGCCTCCTCGAAGAGGCCGCGCTTGGTCGCCACGGCGCCGGTGAAGGCCCCCTTGGCGTGGCCGAACAGCTCGCTCTCGAGCAGCGACTCGGTGAGCGCGGTGCAGTTCACGGCCACGAACGGCCCCTGGCTGCGCAGGCTGTTCTGGTGGATGGCGCGGGCCACGAGCTCCTTGCCGGTGCCGCTCTCGCCCACCACCAGCACCGTGGCCGTGGTCGGGGCGACGCGCGCCACCAGCTTGTAGACCTCGAGCATGGCGGGGCTCGCGCCGACGATGGTCTCGATGCGGTAGCGCGTCTGGAGATCGCGCTTGAGGGCCCGGTTCTCCTCGAGCAGACGGCGCCGCTCGAGCGCGCGGCGCACCGTGACCTTCAGCTCCTCGACGTTGAAGGGCTTGGAGACGTAGTCGTACGCGCCCTTCTGGATCGCCGACATGGCCCCGGCGACGTCGCCGAAGGCGGTCAGCAGGATCACGGGAGTCTGCGGCGAGTGCTCCTGGAAGGCCGCGAGCACGTCGAAGCCGCCCACCCCTTCCATGCGCACGTCCGAGACGCACAGCTCGAAGCTCTGGCCGCGCATGGCCTCGATGGCGCCCTGGCCGTCGTCGACCGCGGTGACCTCGAACCCCTCGGCCGTGAGGATCTCGGTCAGGAGCTCGCGGGCGACGCGGTCGTCCTCGGCCACGATGACGCGGGGGACGGCGGTCATGCCGGCCCCTCGCGCGGCGCGACGCGCTGCGAGTCGCGGCCGCCAGCGGCGGCCACGCGGCCCGAGCCGCCGGCCTCGGTGACCGGGCTCGGCGCGGCCACGAAGGGGTGCGTCACGATGAAGGTGCTCCCCCGACCGACCTCGCTCTCCAGGGCGATGGTGCCGCCCAGGGCCCGCGCCAGCTCGCGCGAGATCGACAGGCCGAGGCCCGTGCCGCGCCCGCGCCCCTTGGTGGTGTAGAACGGCTCGAAGATGCGCGCCTGGTCCTCGGGCGCGATGCCGGGCCCGTCGTCGGCCACGCGGATGACCACCTGGCCCGAGGCCAGGTCGGCCGCGAGCGTGATCGACCCGTCGGGGCCCGCGGCGTCGTGCGCGTTCGACAGCACGTTGAGCAGGATCTGGCGGAGCAGGGTCGGGTCGGTGAGGAGGGTCTCGACCTCGGCGCTCACGGCGACGGTCGCGCGGGTGCCGGCGCCGCGCGCGAGGGCGGCCATCTCGGCGGCCTCGGCCGCGAGGCGCCTGAGGTCGGTGGGCCGCGGCGCCGGGGCCACGGGCCGCGTGGAGGCGAGGTAGTCGCGGATGATCTCGGAGATCCGCGTCAGCTCGCCGGTGGCGACCTGGAGCCGCTCGTTGAGCGCCGCCGGGCACCCCCTGTCGGCCATGGCGAGCTGGAGGTGCACCGACACCGACGAGAGCGGGGTGCCGACCTCGTGGGCGAGCTGGGCCGCCAGCTGGCCGAGGGCCGCGAGGCGCTCCTTGTCCCCCAGCTCGCGCCGCGTCTCCACCAGCAGCCGGTTCAGGTGCTCGAGCGCCTGGTTCTGCCGGAACAGGTCGCGGGTGGCCGCGTTCACCTTCTCCTCGAGGCCGGTGTTGAGCGTGGTGATCTCGGCGGTGGCGCGGTCGAGCTCGGCGACCATGCGGTTGAAGCCGGACGCCAGCATGCCGACCTCGTCCTGACCGCTGAGGTCGACGCGCATCTTCAGGTCGCCGCGCTCCACCACGCCCATGGCCGCGGCGACCCGCCCCAGGCGCTTGCCGACGACGCTCGAGGAGACGACGAAGGTGATGGCCACCAGGAACAGGACGGCGAGGCCGCTGACCCAGAAGACGATCTGCTTCTGCGTGGCCACCACGCGATCGCTCGCCTCCAGCGACGTGACCGTGATGAGCTGCGCCTTGGTCGCCGGCCCCGGCGGGTCGAACTCGGTGGTCGTCTCGAAGACGCGCGCGCCGCCCGCGCCGCTCGGGTTGCGCGAATGGACGCGCGTCTGCCGCGAGGCCGGGCGCTTGACCGCCACGGCCGGCGCCGCGCCCGTGTCCGGCGGCTCGACGCGGGCGAGCTTGCGG
>JACRCY010000184.1 GCA_016218785.1 Deltaproteobacteria bacterium | reverse complement strand
GACGCCGGGCCCGCGCCCGGCGCCCCGCCCCCGGCCACGCCGCCCCCGGCCACGCCGCCCGGCCCGCCCCACGGGTAGCCGCCCGCCTGTGGTCGTCCTCGGCACCCCCCGGGAACCTCTCGGCCGCCCCGGCGTTCCGGCTCCACGTCCGGACCCGGTTTCACGTCCGCCCGCCGGGGCAGCGCCACTGGTTGTAGCAGCTCCCTGCCGTCGAGGCCGCGGGTGGGCTCGCCGAGGTCGGGGAGCCCCGCAAGAATGTCGTCGAGGAGCCGCGAAGGAGGCACACCGCCCATGAAACTCAAGGTCATCGTGCACCAGGCTGAGGAGGGGGGATACTGGGCGGAGGTGCCCCCCATCCCCGGTTGCGCCACTCAGGGAGAGACGTTCGAGGAGCTGCTCAAGAACCTCTACGAGGCCGTGCAGGGGTGCCTGAGCGTGGACATCGAGGCGCCGAGCGTCTTGGAGAACGACCGGGTGCTCGAGATCGCAGTATGAAAGCGGTCACGGGCCAGGAGCTTGCCCGGCTACTCGAGTCGGACGTTCCTCGAGCTCTTGGGCAAGCACGGCCTTCCGGTCTTCGACTGCCCGGCCTCCGACCTTGAGCGCGAGCTCAGCCGCTGACACTGTCAGCCTGTGACGGTCGTCGATACCTACCGGCCACGGTTCCGCTTGCGGGCCTTGCGGGCCTTCTTGCGCTTGTCCTTGGCCTTGGACCTGTCGTGAACCACCGCAGGGGCGTGAGCCGGCGGCAGGGCCGAAGCGACCACGCTGCGTGTGGCCGGTGTGCTTCAGCACCTCAGCACGCGCCGAACATCACGCCGGCGGTCACTGGGGTCGGCTCCACCTCGACGACAGGGGCGACCACGAAGCCGCCGGTGACGCCGAATCGTGCGACGGCGGCGCGGTAGGCTTCGTCCTCCGTGGCGTGGTCGCTCACGACCTGGCCGTCACGGAACACGACCCACCGCCCGGGGTGCTGCTTGATCAACTCCGGCAGCGCCGCCCGGAAGCGCTCGGTCTCTTCGAGGACTTTGCGCTCGATGTCGCTCATCGGGTCACCTCGGAGGCGGCATGTTACCGGCACGCGTCGGCCCCGGTCTACCCTGATCATGGCGCCGCGCCGGCGGGTGTGCAAGGTGCCCCGCCCGCCCGAACCGCGACGCGGCAGCACTGCTTCAGGCGCCGTCAACCATGACCGGAGGCTCGGCGGCGGCTCGGCGCGGGCCCCGGGTTCACCGCGGCGGCGGCAAGAGCACCGGCCGGTCGACGGCGCGGAAGTCCCGGTCGATGGTGAGAATGCCGCACCCCTCGGCGGCGGCCAGAGCGTACGCGAAGCAGTCCCCGAGGTTCAGGGGATAGGCCAGCCGGGCTCGGGCCGCGGTCTGCGCCTGCCGGACGTCGGGCGGCACGAACCGGATGCCGCTCGTGAGCACCCGCTGCTCGAGCTGGTCCGCGAGGTGCGGCTGGCGGTCACGGAGGCGGATGAGCGTTTCGGCGAGATTGACGGTGCTCATGCGCAAGGCCCCGGCGTGGGCCGTGAGCTGAGCGGCTACCCACGAAGCGGACGGCTCCCCGAAGAGCAGCGCCAGCAGCGCCGAGGTGTCGACTACCATCAGCGCTCACCCCAGAGTGCATCGTCGGAGGTGAAGCGCGGGTTCGGGTTCTCCGGTGCGGACCTGGCGATCCCGATCCAGCTCGAGAACTCAGTCGCTTCCGGCGGGCTCACGCGCTCGGCGGCCTCCTGCACGGCGAGGCGGACGGCGTCGGCCTTGGTCTTGAGGCCACGCGCGCGCATGACCCGTTGGATCGCGGCCTCGAACTCGGGAGTCATGTTGATGTTGAGCTGTCCCATGCATCCATATATAGCTCATGTACAGGTCACGGGCAAGCCGTCGGCGGGCCGGCGTGGTGGGCCGGCGTGGGCCGGCGTGAGCCGGATGGCGCCACGTCAGCATCGACGGGCCCTGGACCCCGAGGCGGCGTCCGGGGAGGGCCGAATCCGCGAGCGATCGCGGCGCTACGGGCAGCCGGCGGCCTGCTTGCAGACCGTCTTGCCCGCGACCACGCAGCAGGTCGAGTACGGGTTGCCGTTGCCGCACTCCCAGCAGCCCGAGGCCCAGATGAAGGTCGCGCAGCTCCCGCCGACGCAGATTTCGCTGTCGGCGCACTTGCGGCTGCACGTGCCGCAGTGCGCCGGATCCCGCTGGAGGTCGGCGCAGGAGTACGGCGGGTAGCTCCCGCACTGCGTCCGACCACCGCTGCAGCTCGAGGCGCACGCGCCGTGGTCGCACTTGTTGTCGCCGGCGAACGAGCAGCCCGACGTGCAGCCGTTGCAGCTCCCGCCGTCGCTGGTGAGGTTCACGCAGCCCACGTAGGGGCACGCGGACATGCCGGGCGCGCATACCGAGGTGCAGGAGCCCCCGGCGCAGGTCTGGCCGGCCGGGCACTGGGTCGTGCAGGTGCCGCAGAACTGCGGGTCGGTCTGGGCATCCACGCAGGCCTTCCCGCCGTTCGCCGGCGAGCACGTGGTCGCCGTGCCGGGGTTGCAGGTCAGCTCGCAGGTGCCGGCGGTGCAGGCCGGCGATCCGGTCGCGGCGCCCGACACCGGGCCCGGGCAGACCGTGGTGCAGGTGCCGCAGCGGCTCACGTCGAAGCTCGACACGCACTGCCCGTCGCACCACTGCTGGCCGGCCGGGCACGGGGTCGTCTGGCACTCCCCCTGCTGGCAGACCTCGCCCGCGCCGCACGGGTGGCCGCAACGGCCGCAGTTCGCCCCGTCGGAGGCGAGGTCGGCGCAGGCGTCCGGGCACTCGACGTACCCGGCGTCGCAGCTCAGGCGGCACGAGCCGCCCGCGCAGGTCGGGTGCCCGTGCGCGGGCGCGGCCGGGCAGGCGACGCAGCCGAGGCCGCAGTGGTCGACGTCGTCGTCGAGGTAGCAGGCGCCGCCGCAGTCGTGCGCGCCGCTCGGGCACGGCGCGCTCGCCGCGAGGGCGACCGCCACGGTGACGAGCTGCTGCCGCTGGAGCCGGACGCGGCTGCTCCCGACCCCGACCTGCTGCCCACCCTGAAAGCCGCCGACGACGAACTCCACCTCCGGTTCGCCAAAGGAGTCACCGAAGATGACGACGACGTCGGCGCCGCTCGTGAGCGCCGGGCCCGCCCGGACCGGCACGTCCAGGCTGAACCGCGCCACGTCCTCGACGAGGCCCTCGATCCGGAGCTGGTCCACCTCGAGGCCGTCGAAGGTCACGATGACGCGGGCCGCCGTCGGCGCCTCCCCGCCGCAACCCGCGAGCAGGAGCAGGAGCACCGCCAGGCCGCCGCCCGGCGAAAGGACCAGTCGGCGCAGGTTTCGGCGCATCGGCTCACCCAGGGCCCGGGCGGGTCCTAGGTGCCGGCGTCCCCGCCGTCGAGGCAGACGCCGCCGAGGCAGGTGGTGCAGCAGAGGTCCGGGCAGCACTGCTGGCCCGCCGGGCACGGCGTGCCGCCGGGGCCGCAGTTGTTGTTGCCGCCCTGGCACAGGCCGTTCTGGCAGGTGTTGCCGTTCTGGCAGGTGTTGCCGCAGAAGCCGCAGTTGGCGTTGTCGGTGTTCTTGTCGACGCAGGCGTTGCTGCAGCAAATCTGCGTGCCGGTGCAGGTGGTGGCACCGCACGAGCACGAGCCGTTGCTGCAGGCCTGGTTGCCCGAGCACTGCTTGCCGCACTCGCCGCAGTTGAACTGATCGGTGAGCAGGTTCTTGCAGCCGTTGGTGCAGCAGGTGTCGCCCGCCGCGCACGCCTGGCCGGTGTTGCCGGAGCAGCCACACAGGCCCATCACGCAGTCGGGCGCCCCCCCGGGCAGGCACGCGTTGCCGCACTGGCCGCAGTTGCCGGTGTCGGTGTTGGTGTCGGTGCAGATGCCGTTGCAGCACGCCTGGGCCCCGCAGTGGGCGCAGAGGTTCGGGCCGTCCGCCGACCCGTCCGGCCGGCCGGCGGCGGTGGTGCTGCTGCAGCTCAGGGGCAGCACGGCCACGAGCGCGGCCGCAGCCAGCAACGTGCAAGAACCGCCCAGACGCTGGCGCATGACGAGCCCTCCGCCACTCAGGCTTGATCGTAGTCTAGCCGAGCCGGAGCATCCGCGTCAACGAGGCGCTCCGAGGTGTGGTCGCACTTCTGTCCCTCGGCCCGACGGGACGGCCGGCGGCGTCGTAGACGAAGCCGACCGGCAGCCGGCAGCGCAGCTCGCCCCGACGCGCCTCTTCTGCGAGTTGAGCACGGAGGCCCCGGCGGGCGCGGTCTCACCTTCTGCGCGGCTACCGCACGCCCAGGCCCCGGTCGAAACGCACCTCGAGCGTCACGGTGACGAGGTTGCAGCCGCCGGAGCCGGCGAAGTTGAACGGGGGCTGCACCACGCTGTTCTCGACCTGCCGCCGGAGGTACCAGCAGTACGAGTAGGTGAGGCCCAGGCGGTAGCGCGCGCCGAGGCGGTAGCGGAGGCCCGCGTGGAGCCCGACGCTGTCGAAGGAAGGCTGGTCGAGGCTCACGGTCTCGGGGGGCGCGGGCGACGCGTCGTACTGCAGGCCGGCCAGGCCCTCGAGCCGCGGCACGACCGAGTGCCACAGGACGCCGCCCGAGAGGTGCCACGAATCGTGGTAGTTCTTGGGTACGTCCCGCTCGGTCATGAGGGGGATGTCCGAGATGTCGGTGTGCTGGTTGCGCCAGGCGGAGTAGAAGAAGCAGCGTAGCTCGACGCCCGCCTCGAGGTGGCGGGTCACGTCCCAGTTGGCGCCGAGCATCAGCGTCCAGGGGATGACCAGCCCCGTGCGCTGCGTGCCGCGGATCTCGGTCGGGATGAACGCGTCCGGCCCGAGCCGGACGGTGACGTCGCCCTGGACCTTGGCGTCGGAGCGGCTGATGGCCGCCACCCCGATGGTCAGCGACGGATGCGGGCGCAGCAGCACACCGAAGTTCCAGCTCGGCACGAGGTCGCTGCCCGCGAGGTTGACGTCGGAGTCGCTGCCGAGGGCCGCGCTCTGGTCCTGCCCGTCGATGATCGGGAAGAGCTTGCTCCACCCGTAGATGCGGACGGCTCCGAGGTGGCTCCGACCGGCGCCTCCGAGGTGGGCTTCGACAGGGGCCGCGCCAGCCGGGTCGGGGTCGCCTCGATGGTTCGCCAGAGCTCCGGGACGGTCGCTGCCCGCCTCCGGTTGTTCCAGCCAGAACCCGGGAAGGTCACTGGCCGCCCCGGATGGTTCTGGGCAGAACCCCGGAAGGTCGGCGGAAGCCTCCGGTCGTTCTAAATAGAACCCGGAAGGCCGTTGACCGCCTTCGATCGTTCTAAATAGAACCCGTTGGGGGTAGCGGCCGCATCCTGGCGTAAGCCGCATTACAAACACCCCAACTACTTGACCAGGTCGAAGCTGGTCTGGCCCGCCGGCTCGGCCTGGCCGTCGAGGGTGACCACCACGCGCCAGGTGCCCGCGACCACGTTGAGCATGATCGGCGTGCCGCTCACGAAGAGCGGAGTGACGACGAAGGGTCCACCCGGCGACACGGTCGCCGGCTGCACCGCAAGCTCGCCGATGCCGCTCGCGATGATGGTCGCGGGCCCCTCCGGGCCCACGGAGAAGGCGCGCGCCATCTGCGCATACAGTCCGCCGTCCGGCGTATGGAACGCGGTGCGCTGCACGTAGGTGCCGTCCTCGAGGTCCGAGTACCGTGCGTACACGTAGACCGCACGCACCTCGAACAGGGCGAAGCTCTCCTGGTCCGGGGGGATCTCGCTCGCGCCGACGTCGTAGCCGTCGGAGGTGGTGAGCTCGGCCTGGTGGGGCGCCGTGGGCACGGCCTCGGGCGGGTGTTCCAAGGCCGCCGCGAGGCCCCTCTCCACCCAGGTCGTCACCCGCAGAGACTCGGAAGCAGCACGCGTGTGGATCCGCACCAGGAGATCAACGGGCAGCCGCCAGGTGACGCTCGTTCTCGCCGTGGCGCCACTTCGAGGTCTTCCGGCCCCCCGCCTCTTCCCGCCGCTCACGTCGTGGTTTCTCCTTCGTAGCAGTCCTCCTGATCATTCCCTGCTGGACGCCAAGCTGAAGGCTCATGTCCTTCAGCGCCTGATAGAGGGGGATCCTGAGGACCTCCAGATGCGATTTCCGACCAACGAAGAGTGGCGACATCGCACCGAAGGCGAAGGCATCAAACGCTAGCCAGGGCGCGTTCTGCCGTAGCTTCTCGAGCGCCTGCCGGTAGAACCTCTCCTGACTCGCGCTCAGGCTCCCCAGCTTGATCTCGAGGCCCGTCTCCGGGTTCACGTAGTTCATGCTTTCCTCTCGGCAGCGGGCCGCCCCGGCCCGCTGCGTCGTGGCCCGCTACCTCACCGACTCCAACTGTACCCGATGGAAATCGAGGTACATCTCCTTCTGTCTGAACCTCAAGCGCGCCTCCTGCAAGAAGCGGCGCACCTCCCGGAGCCGGTCCCGCGGGATCACGGCCATCACCCAACGGCAGTAGTCGGTGTGACCTTCCCAGCGACCTTGCGCCAGGCCCAACTCGGAGTAGGCAGGCGTCACTCTCACGATCTCGTCGCGCCACCAACTCCAGGTCCCTTCATCAAACGGTGCCGCGTCATTGTCGAGCAGAGGAAACATCATCGTTATCTTGACGTTGGGACTGGACTGCGGGACCATTTTCCTTCTGCTCCATGCAACATGCTCCGTCTCAAGGAATCAGCATAGGGCCCGATGTTGATAATGTCAATACATTTTCAACCGGGTGCAGGTTGTGGTTGCCTGAGCTCACTACGCCGGAGCATCACTTCACCAGCTCGAAGCTGGTCTCGCCCGCCGGCTCGGCCTGGCCGTCGAGGGTGACGACCACGCGCCAGGTGCCCGCGACCACGTTGAGCATGATCGGCGTGCCGCTCACGGCGAGCGCGGTCAGCACGAAGGGCGCGTCCGCCGGTCCGGAGGCGGGCTCGACCGGGAGCGGGCCCACGCCACCTGCCTCGATGGTGGCCGGCGCGTCGGGGCCGATCGCAAAGGCGCGGGCAATCGACGCGTAGAGGCCGCCGTCGGGTGTGTAGAAGGCGGCCCGCTGCACGTAGACCCCGTCGTCCAGCTCCGAGTACTGCGCGTAGACCAGCACGTCGCGGACCTCGAAGAGCGGGAACTCGTCCTGTGGCGGCGGCACCTGGGTGCTGTCGCGGATCTCGGCCGTGGTGACCATGGCCACGTGCGGCGCCGGGGCCGGCGCCGAGGGCTCGCCCGGATCCAGCGGGGGCAGGGGACCGCAGCCCGGCGGGGGCTGCAGGCCCCCGGCCAGAGTGAGGACGGCGACGAACGAATGAAGCCTGTGAGTCTGCATCGGGCACCTCCGTCACCAAGGAGCATCGGCAGGTGGCGGCCGGGGCTTGAGGGCGCGGCGGCGGCGGATGGCACGGTCGCAGAACTGATCCGCGTGGCGGATCCGGGGGAAGGAACTGGAGGGCGGCGTGCCCCTGCGACCCGACCGCTACGCGTTGCCGCGGCTGCGCGGTAGCATCCGCACCAGCGCCCGCAGCCCATCTGGGAAGAGCTGCCACCGACGGGGATGATGCCACAAGATCCGGAGCACGCGCCGGGGGGCGGCGTAGAACCGGACATAGGCACCGCGCTGGATGGCGAATAGTTCCTGATCGGTCATGGCACTGACGTTCGCGGTGCCCCTATAGTAGTCGAAGTCCTCGAAGGCCTCCGGGATTCCACGCCGCCGCACGATGGCCTTCGCCATCTGGTACAGCTCCGTCCCCGCGAACGGCGTCACGATGAAGAACAGTGCCGCATGCAGCGGGCTGTGCACGGCGAAATCGGCCGTGGCACGTGCCTCCTCCGCGGTCTCGGTCGGGAACCCCAGCATGAAGAAACCGTTGACGAACATCCCGTGGTGGACGGCGCTCTCGATGTTTCGCCGCACTTCCTCCAGGCGCAGGTTCTTGCGGATCAGGCGCTGGAGGCGAGGCGTCGCGGTTTCCACCGCGAGGGAGAGGTACAGCGTACCCGCCCTGCGCAGCCAGCGTATCTGGGCCTCGTCGAGGAGATCCGCTCGCAGGGCATTGGGAAAATGCAGAGTGGGGCGCCACGTCAGAGCGGCGACCCGCTCCAGGATCTCCTGCATCCGTGCTCGGTCGAAGTTGAAGATGTCGTCGACCACCTCGAAGTCGCGAATCCCATGTCGCCGGTGCAGTTCCTCGACCTCGGCTACGACATTGACCGGTGAGCGGGCGCGGAACCGTTTGCCGTGCACCTGGTGACAGTAGATGCAGCGGTAGGGGCAGCCGCGAGACGTGACGAGCGGCATGTAGCGCCGGTGTCCCATGAGTGACATCGACCGGTGCCGCGCGTACAAGTCGATGTCGATGAGGTCCCAAGCGGGAAACCCGAGCGCGTCGAGATCGCGGATGGGCTCCGGCGGCGGCCCGAAGCTGGGCTCGCCGGCGGGCCCGCGGGACGCGACTCCGGCGAGCGCCTCGGGCCGCCCGCCGCGGATCAGTACCTCGACGAGCGCCGGGAGGGACTGCTCGCCCTCGCCCAGGACCACGTAGTCGATGGCCGGGACCCTCAGGCACCATTCGGGGTAGGCGGTGGCGTGCGGGCCGCCGACCACGATCGGAACACCGGGCAGCGCGGCGTGAGTGGTCGCCGCCATCCCCTCCATTACTTGCGCTTCCATGGTGATCGCGCTCAGCCCGACGATGTCGGGACGGAACGCGGTCAGCGCGGCGCGGAAGCGGTGCAGGTCGCGCCAACGGCATTCCGACTCGTAGATGTGGACCTGATGGCCGGCGTGGCGCAGCGCGGCGGCGAGGTACATGAGGCCGAGCGGGGGTACGAGGCCGTACTGATCGAACGTCGTGAAGCGAGCCTTGGCGAGTAGGATTCGAGCCATGAAGCCTCGAGCGTACGCGCGCCCGTGCTCAGAGTACACTGCCCCGAGACCTGACGGGCATGGAGGGGACGAGCCGGGTGGCCACTGGCGCGGGTCAGGCAGGCGCGACCAGTCGCGCCCCCCTACGTCTTCCAGCGCTTGTGTGGCAGCATCCTCACTAGCGCCCGCAGCCCGTCCGGGAAGAGCTGCCACCGGTGGGGGTGGGTCCACAGGATCCGGAGCACGCGCCGGGGGTCAGCGTAGAACCGGAGGTATGCCTCGCGCTGGATGCCATACAGTTGCTGGTCGGTCATGGCACTGACGTTCGCGGTGCCGCTGGAGTAGGTGAACTCTTCGAATCTCCTCGGGATTCCGCGAAGCCCCGAGAGCCTCCTCGCCATCTCGTACACCTCTGTCCCGGCGAACGGCGTCACGATGGAGAACAGTGCTGCGTGCAGTGGACTACGAACGGCGAACTCGACCGTCGCCCGTGCCTCTTCGGCGGTCTCGGTCGGGAACCCCAGCATGAAGAAACCGTTGACGAACATCCCGTGGCGGGCGGCGCTCTGGATGTTGTGCCGCACTACCTCCAGACGGAGGTTCCTGCGGATCAGGTGCTGGAGGCGGGCTGTTGCGGCGTCCACCGCCAGGGAAAGGTACAGCGTACGCGCCTTGCGCAGCCAGCGTAGCTGCGCCTCGTCGAGGAGGTCCGCTCGCAGAGCGTTGGGAAAGTGCAGGGTGGGGCGCCACTTCAGCGCGGCGACCCGCTCAAGGATCTCCTGCATCCGTGGTCTGTCGAAGTTGAAGATGTCGTCGATCACCTCGAAGTCCCGGATCCCATGGCACCGGTGCAGTTCCTCAAGCTCGGCCAGGACATTCATCGGCGAGCGGGCGCGGAACTGCTTGCCATGCACCTGGTGACAGTAGATACAGCGGTAGGGGCAACCGCGAGACGTGACGAGGGGCATGTAGCGCCGGTGTCCCATGGCCGCCATTGATCGGTGCTGCGCGTACAAGTCGATCTCGATGAGGTCCCAAGCCGGAAACGCCAGCGCGTCCAAGTCGCAGATGGGCTCCGGTGGCGGTCCGAAGCTGGGCTCGCCAGCGGGCCCGCGGGAGGCGACTCCGGCGAGCGCGTCGGGCCGCCCGCCGCGGATCAGTACCTCCACGAGCGCCGGGAGGGACTGCTCGCCTTCGCCCAGGACCACGTAGTCGATGGCCGGGACCCTCAGGCACCATTCGGGGTAGGCGGTGGCGTGGGGGCCACCGGCCACGATCGGAACACCGGGCAACGCGGCGCGAGTGGTCGCCGCCAGCTTCTCCATTACGTGCGCCTCCACGGTGATCGCGCTCAGTCCCACGATGTCGGGACGGAACGCGGCCAGCGCGGCGCGGAAGCGGTCCTGGTCGCGCCACTGGCAGCCGGAGTCGTGGATCCGGACTTGATGGCCGGCGCGGCGCAGCGCCGCGGCAAGGTACATCAGGCCGACCGGCGGCACGAGGGTGTACTGATCGAACGTGGTGAAACGAGCCTTGGCGAGCAGGATCCGAGCCATGACGGGTGTGACGCGCGTGGCCTTGCGCCCGGAGTATACTGCCGCGGAACCTGCCGGGCACGGGCGCGACGAGCGCGCGCCTGGCGCGGCCACGGCAGGAGGCGGACGAGCGCGGGCACACGTCACCTCAACGCGGGCACGAACATCATCAGCACGGCCAGGTAGGCGGTCAGCAACCAGACGGTCACCGGGCCCGCGGGCGTCCGGTCGCGGTCGCCCAGACCCAGCACCGGGGGCAGCAGCGCGAGGGCGACGAGGGCCATCGACGCGGCGAGACTCGGCCGCCAGGACCGCAGCCAGACGGGCGGCACGAAAAGGACCAGCGTGGCCACGGGACACACCAGGCCGTGGACGAGGCGCCAGCTCCAGCCCCGGTCCAGAAGGCGCGTGTACACCGTGGCGATGCCCGCCGCACGGTCGCGCTCCACGGTGTGAGCGCCGGCGAGCATGGAGACGAGGGCGAAGCCGGCGAGCATGACCGCGGCGAAGGGCCGAACCCACGGGCGCCACGATCCGTCGGGGCCCGCGGCGCCGAACAAGAAGCAGGCTGCGGCCGCCGCGCCGTGGATGGCGTAGCCGACGCCGAGCAGCCGGCCGAACCGGAGTCCCGGCAGGTAGTACGCGGCGCCCAGCACTAACAGCAGCAGGATGCTGGAGCCCGCGCCCGGCACGAGGAACATGGCGCCGGCGGCTAGGAGGAACTGGAAGAAGAAGACCATCGCCACGTCATCGGGCCTGGCGGCCGACCCTTCACCCGCGCCGGCACCGCCCCGCTGCCGCTCGAAGTGATCGTGCGCGAAGAGCATCAGGGCCGCTGCAATGCCGACGACGACCGCCCGCGTCGCCGCCGTTCCCCACGACTGGCCCGCGAGCCGGGCCCCGAGCGCGCTCACGAGCGCCAGCGGCAGCAGGCCGTGCAGCCGCCGCAACGAGGGCGCCAGGGCCTCGCGGTGCCAGGCAACGTGGAAGCCGATGAGCAGCGCCAGGGTCAGGCCCTCGACGCGCAGGCCGACGCCGAGCGTGGTCTCAAGGGAATCCGCCACGAGGCCTGTGCCGCGCACGTGCACCCAGAAGGCGAGGGCGAAGCCGCCCAGGGCCGCCAGCGTGCGCCATACGCTCCTGGTCAGCACCGCGACAATCAACACAACCAGCCCAGCGGTGAAGCAGATCACGACGAGGTGCCAGACCTCCTGCGGGGACGCGAGGGCGTCCCACTGGAGGGCGTAGTGGTGCGAGAAGAACTGCCCGTGGTCCCGGAACGCCAGCGCCTCCGCCATGCGGCCCAGCCAGCCCAGGACGAGGACGAGCGCGGTCAGGCCGGCAAACTGGCGGTGGCTGCGCCCGGTGGCGAGGCTCAAGACCGCCGCGATCAGCACCTGGATCAACAGGTAGTCCAGGCTCAGGCCGAACACGACCGCGACCGGTCCGAGGGGGTGACTGGTGAGCGCCCGCGCCGGAAGCTGGAGGCAGGCGACGCCAGCGGGGACCACGATGAACAGGAAGGGGCTGTACGGAATGCGCACCAGGCGATCGACGAAGTCGTCGAGAGAGCGTACGAACGGGCGGCGGATCCGCATGGCCTACCTCGTGACCGGGCCAGGGCGCGCGGCCGGCCCCAGCGGCTGGCTCGCGGGCGCGGACGAGGGCGCCGCGTTTGCGGGCAGTAGCCCGCCGGCGAGCAACTTCCTCAGCTCCGCGTGGAGCCGCTCCGCGAAGCTCCGGTGGTTATGCCAGCCCCACACGCCGAAATCGGAGCGGCCCGAGAGGTCGATCACGTAGACCCCATCCCCGCTGACCCGTGGCTGCTCGCCAGGCTTCACCTCGGCGACGCGCACGAGCACGACCGGGATCCGCTCTCGGCGCCGCTGCTCCAGGAACTGGTCCAGCGCCGAAACTCGTTGCGTGTCACCGCCGGCCGGGCCCGCAGCGCCTTGCGGCGATGATGCTCCGGCCGGTCCGCCCGAGGCGGCATTCTGGGGAAGCCACGGCGGGAGCGGCGGCGGCGGCTTCGCCACGAGGTCCAGCGGTCCGCGCGTGGTCGCGGCGCCGCCGGCGACGCCGGCAAGCAGCCGCTCCTGCCACACGGGGAACAGGTGTCGGGTCCCCCAGGCCGCGACCTGCTCGCGCAGGGTCGCGTACACGAACGTGCTCCCGAGGATCGCCTGCACCGTCGTGCGCGGCGGCGGGCGCCACTGGTAGAGGGGCACTTCCCCGACGGTCGAGAACTCGTGGGCCCGGCCGCCGTACTCGACCAGGATCAGGTCGGGCTGGAAGCGACGGACATCGTGGTCGTACAGGCGCACCAACATCGCTGGCGTGCGGCCAGGAGACGAGAAGTTCAGCACCTCGGACCGCCCCGGCCCGGTGGTGTTCAGCAGGCCCTCCAGCAGTCGCGGGTACTCCTCGCCGTCGTCGACTTCCTCCCCGGCCGCGAAGCAGGCGCCGATCAAGGCGATGCGCGTCACGCCCGGGGTCTTCTCCAGCTTCACGGCGGGACCGCGGAGTCCGTACTCGTTGGTCGTGAAGGAACGGCCCTTGAACCGGAGCCGTGCGTTGGGCCGGAGGGTGATCCTGACCGCCGGATCGGGGTGAGGCGCCCACATGGGTCCATTCAGGAAGTCCGTCGCGCGGTAGCGCATCGGGTGCCGGATCGCGCCCGGCCCGAACCGGTGCCACCGCACCGCGACCTCGCCCGCGAGGTAGAGCCCGACGATGATCGCGGGCACGCGCACCAGCCGGAGGACACTCTGCCTCATCGGCGCGCTCCCCGGCGTCGCGTGATGGCGCGCTTGGCGCGCTCCAGGAAGAAGCTCGCGCCGAGGCGCGCGCGCGTGAGCAGCGTCTCCCGGGGCGGGCCGAGCTGGCCGAGCAGGTAGCGCTCGCGCATGCGCCGTCGCTGGAGCTTCCCCGAAGTGGTCTTGCAGATCGTGCCCGGCGCCGCGACCACGACCTCGACGGGGCTCATGCCCGTCGCCGTGAGCACGGCCACGCGCACCTGGCGCTGGAGCCGGTCCCGCTCCGGCTGGCCGCCGAGCCGGGTCTCGCAGAGGACGACGATGCGCTCGGTGCCGAGCTCCTCGTCGGGCACCCCGAAGGCCACCGACCGACCCACGCGCACGCCCGGAACGCCGTCGACGGCGCGCTCGATGTCCTCGGGGAAGAGGTTGCGGCCGCGGGTGATGATGACGTCCTTGTGGCGACCGGTGACGAAGAGCTCGCCGTCGGCGAGGTAGCCCAGGTCGCCGGTGCGGAGCCAGCCGTCCCGCAGCACCGCGGCGGTCTGCGCCTCCGCCCCCCAGTAGCCGTTCATGAGCGAGGGGCCGCGGACCTCGATCTCGCCGAGGCGACGCTCGGCGACCGGGCGGCCTTCGGCGTCGACGAGCCGCACCTCGTGCGCGGGCATGGCCCGCCCGACCGACACGAAGCCAATCGTCTCCGCGGGCGCGAGGCTCTCACCCGCGGGCGTGGCGACCTGGCGGCACAGGACGGCCTCGCGCTCCACGGAGTCGATGCGCGGCGGGCGGCCCAGCGGCGGCAGGGTGGCCGCCAGGCAGATCTCGGCGAGCCCGTAGACCGGCAGGAAGGACGACTCGCGGAAGCCCATGGGGGCGAAGCGGCTGGCAAAGGCGGCCAGGGTGCGGGGCGACACGGCCTCGCCCCCGCACAGCGCGAGCCGCCAGCAGGAGAGGTCGGCGGCGGCCAGGTCCGCAGGCTGCACCCGCCGGGCGCACAGCGCGTAGCCGAAGTTGGGCGCGGCGCTGATCGTGGCGCGGTAGCGCGCGATCCCCAGCAGCCACTCCTGCGGCCGCCGGACGAACACCTCGGGCGGGAGGATCACCGAGGGGATACCGCCGGCGAGCGGGCACAGCACGAAGCCCATCAGCCCCATGTCGTGGAACAGCGGCAGCCACGCGCAGCCGCCGTCACCCTCGCGGAAGCCGAGCACGGTCGCGATGGTGCGGACGTTGGTGAGCAGCGCCCGGTGCGAGAGCACGACGAGCCTCGGGTCGCCGGTGGCGCCCGAGGTGCACTGGACGAAGGCCGGGTCCTCGGGTCGCGCCTGGTGGGGCCGCGCGAGGCGCGTGGGCTCCGCCAGCAGGTCGCGGCCGAGGATGATGCGTGACAGCGCCGGCTCGCCGCCGGGGCCGCGCCCGCGTCCCAGCCGCAGGTAGGCCGCCACCTCCGGGAGGGTCACCGTGGCGACGGCGCCCGAGAGCGCGGCCACGCGGCCGATGCGCGCGAGGTGCTCGTCCACGCTGCCCGTCGGCAGCGGTGGCGAGAGCGAGACCGGCACCGCGCCGAGGAGCTGGCAGCCTCCGAACGCGGCGAGGAAGGCGGGGCCGCCGCCGAGGAGCACCAGCACGCGGTCCCCCGCGGACACGCCGCGCGCGCGCAGGTGAGCCGCGGCGCGCCGGGCCACCTCGAGCACTTCGAGGCCGCGCAGGGTGACGCCGTCATCGGGAGCGTCCCCCCGCCGGCCGGGCGGGCCGTCGTCGCCGACGAACAGGAACCGGAGGCTCACGTTCCGCTCCGGCTCGGCGCCCTCCAGCAGCAACTCGCCGAGCGTCGGCGCCCGAGTGAGCGGGCGCAGCGGCGGGGTGCGGTCGGTCTCCACGGGCAAGTCCTACCTCCCTGGCTGCTGCCGACGCACGTGCTCGACGAGATCACCGACCGTGCGCAGGCGCGGCACGTCGGCGTCGGTCACGGTGACGTCGAACGCTTGCGACACTGCGAGCTGCAGCTCTACGGCGTCGTACGAGTCGGCGCCCAGGTCCTCGACGAACCGGAACCCGGGCTGGATCGACTCGGGCGAGAGCCGGAACAGCCGCCCCACGATCCGCTTCATCTCCGGCTCGATGTCGATACTCGGCGCTGTCGTCATGTCCCGGGCCCTAGAACAGGAAGTACAGGAACTGCTCGCCCCGGGTCGCCCCGCCCACGAGGAGCAGGAACACCAGGGCCACGTAGATCGGCAATCGTAGCGCAAACGGGAGGCGCCCGAGCGGCTCCAGGTCGCGCGTCGCGTACTGGAGCGCCTGCACGAGCACCAGGGGCCACGTGAAGTAGGCGAGGGTGAGCGCGATCGGCCCGGCGGCCACGAGGTTCGCGCCCGTCCATCCCTGCGCGAGCAGCCCCCAGTTGCCGAAGGCCTGCCGGACGCTCGGGGCCAGGATGAACGGCATGGCGACGAAGAAGAGGTTCACCGTGGCGAAGGTCCCGAGCACGCGGAGCGCCCGATCGAGCCGCGGCGAGGCGGCGGCCGCTGCGAGCAATGGCCGCAGGAGGCGGTGGGCCACCATGGCGAGGCCCCAGATGGCGCCCCAGCAGACGAAGGTCCAGTTGGGGCCGTGCCACAGCCCGACGAGGGCCATGGTGACGACGATGGTCAGCGCGATGGCGGGCTCGCGCGGCAGCCCCAGATCCATGAGGCGATTCCGCAGGGGGCCGTAGACGTAGTCGCGGAACCAGTCGCGGAGGGTGATGTGCCAGCGCGCCCAGAACTCCGTCGGATTGGTGGCGGAGAAGGGCAGGCGGAAGTTCAGGCTGAGGTCGATGCCCATGACCTTGGCGAGGCCGCGGGCCATGTCGCAGTACCCGGAGAAATCACAGTACATCTGGACTGCGAAGGTGAGCGAGGCGAGGTAGACCAGGGGGCCCGTGCCCAGGTTGCCCTCGACGAAGGACCACCGGCTGTGGATCGCGAGGTTGTCGGCGATGAAGACCTTCTTGAACAGGCCCCAGAAGACGAGCCAGCTCCCCTGCAGCACGAGATCGACGGTGACGGCCCGGGGCATCGCGATCTGCCGCAGGAGCTTGCCGGCCCGCTCGATGGGACCTGCCATGAGCAGCGGGAAGAAGCCCACGAAGAGCGCGAAGTCGTCGAGCCGCCTCGTGGCCGGGAACCGCTGCCGGTACACGTCGATGGTGTAGCTCATCGCCTGGAACGTGTAGAACGAGAGTCCCACAGGTAGCACCACGCCCAGGACCGGGAGCGACCCCCCCAACCCGAGAGACCCGAGCAAGGCGGCCAGCGGCTGCGCGAAGAAGTCGTGGTACTTGAAGAAGGCGAGCACACCGAGGTTGGCGGCCACGGTGGCCCAGAAAATGAGCCGCGGCGTGCGTGCCTGACCCCGGGTCCGCTCGATCCCGAGCGCGGCCACGTAGTTCAGCAGGGTGGAGAACACCAGCAGCGCGCAGAAGCGCCAGTCCCACGAGGCGTAGAAGACGTAGCTGGCTGCAAGCAGCAGGACGTTCTGCGCCCGGTGCGGGAGAGGCAGGTAGACGAGGTAGACGACCCCGAAGAAGGCTAGGAATCTTCCGGAATTGAAGAGCACGGCCGGTCAGCCCAACGTAGCACAGGGCGGAGTGCTCGGCTACCCGGGCTCACGCGCGACGCGCAAGCAAGGCTCGGGCATCCAGGGCCATGGCCATTGACGCCGGTGAGACACGGGAGCTCTGAATGACGCGCTGCGGCGCAAGACAGACCGAGACTGAGAGTGTGACGGATCACTGGGGGCGAAATGTGTGTGCAGGAGTGTCATTTTTCCTGTTGTGGTAGTGGAGTGAACGGTGCTACTATGAAGGCGGGACTGCCTGTTCGCAGGTGAGTTGGCGATTCGATCCTCACCGGGACGCGGGAGTGAGTCGCGCTCCGGAGACTAGAGTGTCGCCGCTGATCGACCGAGGAGCTGACCATGAAGATCCGCGTCGTGAAGATCGGCCTCCTCTCGGTGCTGAGTGCTGGTGCGGGGCTGTTCCTGGCCATGGCGACCTGCGAGTCGGAAACCGGGGTTCCGCCGCCAGAGGGCCAGGTCGCGCTGGCGCCCGGTCAGGTGCCGGGGTGGGCGGATCCCATCATGCCGCCGCCCATCGCGTCGGTCTACCTCGCCGCCTCGGATGAGGACGCGGAGGCGGGCAACTACGCCACTCAGTTCCCGGCGCTCGAGACGCGCGACCTCCTGGTGGTCACGTTCTGGGAGCCGCGCGCGGGCACGCACGTGGAGCGGCTCGAGTTCCACACGCCCCAGGGCGCCCTGTACCAGATCCTGGAAACCGCCTTCACCAGCGACGCCGAGCGCGGGCCCGCGCACGTGAAGCTCGAGGGCCGCATCGCGCCACTGCCGGTACGCCACATCCAGCTTCGCGACCAGTCCGGCGCCCGCGTGGTCGCCAGGCTGCCCGTGAGCGGCACGCCGATCATGTCGAACCTCGTCACCGGGACCTGGACCGTG
>JACRCY010000183.1 GCA_016218785.1 Deltaproteobacteria bacterium | reverse complement strand
GCCCGGGGCCCCGGGCGCCCGGGCCAGGCGCGCCTCGTGCGCCGCGGCCACCGCGGCGGCGGCGTCGCGCGGCAGGAGGCGCTCCTTGCTGGGCGTCTCGGTGGGCTCGATGACCCCGGCGCAGAGGAGCGCGTAGAGGAGCTGGCTGGTGCGCACCTCGCCGAGCGGCGACGCCGCCATGTGCTCCTTCAGCGTGCGCGAGCCGTCCACGTCGTCGACCAACGCGCGCTCGTCCTCCTCCAGCGGCATCTCCTGGAAGCGGAGCGACGGACTCGGCGACGGCATGAGGTACGTGCTCATGTACGGCGCCAGCGCGTTCTCCAGGCGCGCGGCGTCGCAGGTGCGCCGGATCCCCTCGAGGATGATGGCGCCGTTGGGCAGGTCGAGCGAGATGACCTCGTTGGGGAGCTTGGCGTCGTCCTTGAACTGGTACTCCCCGTTGGGCCAGGAGAAGATGTCGAAGAGCTTGATCTGCAGCTGCAGCTCGAGGGCGTACTTCAGGTTGTGCGGCGAGATGACCCCCATCTCGATCAGCACCGTCCCCTGCTGCCGGCTCGTGGCCTTCATCCGCTTGAGCGAGTCCTCGCACTCGCCGGACGTGATCATCCGCTCGCGCACCAGCACGCGGCCGAGGCACTCGTTGAGCAGATTGGACTTGATGTAGATCGGGTGCCCTTCCTTGAGGTAGACGATCTTCTTGATCTTCTCGCGCAGCAGGAAGACCGCGCCAGTGGCACGGCGCACGTAGAGCAGGTGCAGCACCTTGGGGAAGGGCGTCCGCTTCAGGTTGCCGCGCAGCGCGACCTCGTCGGGCTGCAGCTGCTCGGTCGCCTTCTCGACCTCGCGCTTCTCCCGCTTCTGGGCCGCGTCGGCGAGCCGCGCGCCGGAGCGGGCCTTCAGCGGGGCCGCCTCGGGGGGCGGCGTGGGCGTGGCCTCCGGCTCGGGCAGGCTCGCAAAGTGGTCGAGGAGCAGATCGACGACGCGCCCCGCCTCCACCGGCTTGTCGAGGTAGTCGAGCAGCCCGTAGCGGCGGATGGCCTCGGCGCGGTGGCTCGCGCCGCGGTAGATGCCGGTCAGCATGATGATGCCGACCTTCGCGCCGCGCGGCTGCTTGCGGATGGCCTCGGCCACCTGGAACCCGTTCACCACCGGGATCAGGATGTCGAGGACGACGGCGTCGATCTCGCGCCCCTGGAAGGTCTTGAGCGCCCACTCGCCGTCCTTCTCGCCGATGACGCGCCACCCCTGCGCCTCGAGGGACTCGGTCAGGTAGCGCTGCACCTCCCGGTCGTCGTCGACGATGAGGATGGTCCTAGGCATCCGACCCCCGGAAGAAGGTCCGGTAGAGATCGCGCACGCGGCTGGTGTGCATCAGGTAGTCGTCGAGCAGACGTCGTCCTCCGCCACTCTGGGGCTCGTTGTAGCCCATGCGTCGCGCGAGCTTGTCGACCTCGCCGGGCTCCGCCCGGAGCTCGCTGATGGAGCGATCCTGCACGATCCGCAGCCGGTTCTCAAGCTTTCGCAGGAACAGGTACGCCTCCTCGAGCGTGGCGGTCGTGGCCTCGTCCAGCACGCCCACCTGCCGCAGGGCCTGCAGGGCCGCCCGCGTGCCCGGCACCCTCAGCTCCGGGTGCGCCCCGCCGTGCTGCAGCTGGAGGAACTGCACGATGAACTCGACGTCCACCAGCCCACCGCGGCCCGACTTGATATTGTATTGACCGGGCTTCTCCCGGGCAAGCTCCTTCTCCATGCGATCGCGCAGCCGGCCGATCTCTCGCGCCATCTCGGACGCGGACGGCGACGGGCCCGCGCCGCCGTAGACGTGCTCCCGGCACCGGGCCTCGATGCGCGACCCCAGGGCGGCGTCGCCGGCCACGAAGCGCGCGCGGATCAGGGCCTGCCGCTCCCACAGCATCGCCTGCCGGCGATGGTAGTCCTCGAAGGCGGCGAGGGAGGAGACCAGGGTCCCGTGCTGGCCCGAGGGGCGGAGCCGGGTGTCGACCTCGTAGAGGCGCCCCTCCTCCAGGTACGAGCCGAGCGCGCCGATGAGCCGGGTCGAAACGCGGCTGAAGAGCTCCTGCCGGGTCATGCCCGCGGGGATGACGTCGGCGGCATCCCCGGCGTAGACGAAGATGACGTCCAGGTCCGAGGCGTAGGTCAGCTCGCCGCCCCCGAGCTTGCCCAAGCCCACCACCGCGAGGCGCGGCCCCTCGGCCGGGCCGCCGTCGGCGCCGCGGAAGTCCAGGCGGCCGTAGCGCGCCGCGGCCTGCCCGAGCACCAGCGGCACCGTGGCCTCGAGGATCGCGTCGGCGAGGTTCGTGAGCTGCTGCTGCACCTCGATCACGTCGAGCGCGCCGGCGCTGTCGAAGAGGCCGATGCGCAGGATCTCCTCGTTGCGGAACCGGCGCAGGCGGTTGAGAGCATCCTCGTACTCGGGGGGACCGCCCGGCGGGACACCCGGCGCCGGCTGCTCGCTGCCGGGGGGGCCCACCTCGGCGTCCCCCCGCGCCCCCCACGGCGGTCCCGGCGAAACCGGTCCCACCGCGCGCCCGGAGGGGCCCCCGCGCGCCGGCGGCCGGGCGAGGCGCGCCGCGAGGTCGGCGCGCACCTCGTCCCGGGTGCGGCGGGGCGTGGCGTGACCCAGGGCGAGGAGCTGGTCGAGCAGCTCGGGGTGGGCGAGGAAGAGCTTGGCGAGGAAATCGCTCATGCCGAAGAGCGAGACGAGGAGCCGCATGAGGGGGCGGTGCTCCTCGAGCAGGCGCCAGACTCCCGACCAGGCGCCGCGGCGCCCGACGAAGTCGGTGAGGTGCTTGAGCGCCAGATCCGGGTCGGGGGAGAGGGTCACCTCCTCGAGCAGCGCCGGCGCGAAGCGGGCCGCGGGGGCCGCCGCCTCGGGCGCGAAGGGGCTGTCGGGCTTGCGGCGCAGGAGCTCGAGCTCCTGCGCCGCGGCGTCGGGATCGCGGAAGCCGAGGCGCTCGAGGCTGGCGCGCTGCTCGGGGCCGCCCCGGGACGGGTCGAGCAGGGCCGCGACCGCCGGCGGGGTCGCGTCCTCGGGGAGCCCGAGGGTCCGGTAGGCCTCGGCCACGGCGGCCGTGTGGCGCTCGAGGTCGGCCCGGAAGTCCGGCAGGGTCTCGTAGCCGAGGCGGCGGGCGATGCGCGCGAGCGCCGCCTCGTCGGCGGGCAGCGAGTGCGTGGCCACCCCGTGCTCGAGCTGCAGCCGGTGCTCGAGCCGCCGCAGGAACACGTAGGCGTCGGCCAGGGTCCGCCGTTCGCGCTCCGAGACGAGGCCCGCGAAGAGGAGCACGTCGAGCGCCCGCAGCGTGCCGCGCGCGCGCAACGTGGGGTTCTTGCCCGCGTGCAGGAGCTGCAGCGCCTGCACGAAGAACTCGACCTCGCGGATGCCGCCCGGTCCGAGCTTGATGTTGCTCGCCTGCGGCTCCTTGAGCTCGGCCTTGATGCGCCGGTTGAGCTCGTGGATCTCCTCGATGACGCCCGGGCTCGTGGAGCGCGGGAAGACGAACGGCTCGAGCGCCGCCAGCACCTCCAGGCCGAGATCGAGGTCGCCGGCGACGGGGCGGGCCTTGAGCCAGGCCTGCCGCTCCCACGGCCGGCCCCACGACTCGTAGTAGGCCTCCAGGCCGGCGAGGGAGTTGGCGAGCGGGCCGCGGGTCCCCTCGGGCCGCAGCCTGAGGTCGACGCGGAAGACGAAGCCGTCGTCGGTGCGGTCGCCGATGAGCCGCGCGGTGCGCTCGGCGAGCCGGACGAAGAACTCGTGCAGCGTGAGGTCGCCGGCGCGCCCCGCGTCGCTCGAGTAGACGTACTGCAGGTCGATGTCGGAGCTGAAGTTCAGCTCCTCGCCGCCCAGCTTCCCCATGCCGATGACGACGAAGCGGGCCCGCGCGCCCCCCTCCTCCACCGCCGGGCCGTAGCGCCGCTCCAGCTCGGCGCGGGCGGCGGCGACGGCGGCGTCGAGGCAGGCCGCCGCCAGCGCGGCGAGCTCGCGCCCCACCTCGGCGAAGGTGCCCCACCCCAGCTCGCGCGCCCCGAGGCGCAGGTACTCGCGGTTGCGGTAGGCGCGCAGCACGCGGGCGACGTCCTCGGGCCGCGTGGTCCCCGCGAGGGTGCGCTCCACTTCGGCGCGCATCGTGGCGCCGTCCTTCTCGCGCTGCAGGAAGGGATCGGCCGCCAGCTCCTGGCACAGGTGCGGATCGCGGGCGATGGTCTGCGCCAGGTAGGGCGACTGCGACAGGATGGTGCCGAGCAGCGCCACGACGCGCGGGTCGCCGAAGACCTCCGCGAGCCACGCCTCGAGGCCGGCCGCGCTGCCGAGCAGGGTGCGGAGCCGCGTCAGGCCCCCCGCCGGGTCGGGCCCGCGCCTGAGGGCCACCGCCACCGTGCGCAGCGGGTCGTCGAGCTTGGTCAGCAGCTCGGGGGACGCCGCCGGATCGGCGAGCTGCAGCAGGACGGCGGCGGCGGCGGGGTCCATGCTCCCCAGGCTACACCATCCCAAGCGGTCGTAGTCCTTCCGTTGTTGACCCAGCGCGTTCGGGACCGCGGCGGCGGGCACGCGGGCGGGTGGCACTTGACCCGAGCGCCGGCGTTGACACCCGGCGCAGTTGCGGCGACCGGCGCCCCGGTGCACCATACGGTCCCATGACCGTCGCCTGCGTCATCCTGGCCGCCGGGCTCGGCACCCGCATGAAGTCCGGCCGGGCCAAGGTGCTGCACCCCGTCGGCGGGGTGCCCATGATCCACCATCCGGTCGCGCTCGCGCGCGAAGTCGGCGCCGCGCGCGTGATCGCGGTCCTCGGGCACCAGCTGTGGCTGGTCAAGGGCGCCCTCGACGCGCGCTTCGGCGCCGGGGCGGTCGAGGTGGCGGAGCAGCGCGAGCAGCTCGGCACCGGCCACGCCGTGATGCAGGCGGTGCCGCGCCTCGAGGGCTTCACCGGAGGCGTCGTGATCCTCTCCGGCGACGTGCCGCTGCTCCGCGCGGAGACCGTCGGTCGCCTCTGCGCGGCCTGGGAGACGGCCGGCACGCTCGCCTTCATCACCATGCGGCCGTCAGGGGCCCACGCCTACGGCCGCGTGGTGCGCGACGCCGGGGGCACCGTCGTGCGCATCGTCGAGCACAAGGACGCGACCCCCGCGGAGCGCGCGATCGACGAGGTCAACTCCGGCATCTACTGCATCGACGCGGCCTTCCTGCGCACCGCGATCGCCGGGCTGGAGAACCGCAACGCCCAGGGGGAGTTCTACCTGACGGATCTCGTCGCGCGTGCGGCCGCGGGAGGGCGCGCGGCCGCGGGCGCGCCCGGGGCTGAAGGCCCGCGCGTCGCGCAGTCGTCGAGCGTCGCGACCATCGAGGCCGAGCCCGACGAGGTCATGGGCATCAACGATCGGGCGGAGCTCGCGCGCGCCGACGCCTTGTGGCGTCACCAGCGCTGCGAGGGGCTCATGCGCGCGGGCGTCACGATCCGCGATCCCGCGACCTGCTACCTCGAGGCCGACGTCGAGATCGGCCACGACGCGGAGATCGGGCCCGGCGTCGTGCTCGCGGGGCGCACGATCGTGGGCGAGGGCGCGATCATCGAGGCGGGCTGCGTGCTGCGCGACGTCACCGTGGGCGCCGGCGCGCGGATCGGCGCCCACGCCGTGCTCACGGCGCAGACGGTCGCGCCGGGTGCCACCGTCGGGCCCCTTTCTCGATTGACACCATCGTGACGCAC
Source organism: Deltaproteobacteria bacterium (assembly GCA_016218785.1). Lineage (GTDB taxonomy): Bacteria > Myxococcota_A > Polyangia > JACRCY01 > JACRCY01 > JACRCY01. Next base: position 4,845 of record JACRCY010000183.1, on the reverse strand, counting down.
CGTGTAAGAAGGCGCGAGAGCCGGGTGCGGCTCGCACCGTGAGGAGGACCCGATGCCGTCTGCCAAGGATGTCTTCGACACCAGGATCCCCGAAGTCCTCAAGCAGTTCCCCGACAAGGCGCGGGAAATCAACGCCCTCTACTGCATGAAAGTGAGCGGCGACGGCGGCGGCGATTGGGTGGTCGATCTCACGTCCGATCCACCGGTCTGCAAGCCCGGTGTGATCGACGACGCGCAGTGCACCATCTCCATGGCCAACGAGGACTTCGAGGCCATGATGGAGAACCCGCAGCTCGGCATGCAGCTCTACTTCCAGGGCAAGCTCCAGGTCGTCGGCGATCCCATGCTGGCGACTCGCATCACGAAGCTCTTCAAGCTCGGCCAGGAGTAGGCGCCGGCCGGCGCCCCGCTGACCGACCACCCCCACCACGGGATCCGCGTCCGCGATCTGTCGCGGCTCCGGCCGGGCCCGTACTGCACGCTCACCCTCTCCGACCTCGGCGCCGAGGTCCTCACGATCGAGGACCCCGGCCAGGGGGACTACCTCCGCGGCATGCCGCCCATCCACGGCGACGCGGGCGGCCAGTTCCTGGCGCTGAACCGCGACAAGCGCAGCCTGGTCCTCGACCTCAAGAAGCCCGCGGGGCGCGACGTCTTCCTCCGGCTCTGCGACTCCTGCGACGTGGTGGTCGAGGGCTTTCGCCCGGGCGTGATGGCGCGCCTGGGCCTCAGCTGGGACGTGCTGCACCCGCGCAACCCCCGCCTCGTGCTCGTCTCGGTGACCGGCTACGGCCAGGACGGGCCCTTGGCCTCGCGCGCCGGCCACGACCTCGACTACGTGGCGCTCGCCGGCGTCCTCGGCCTGTGGCGCCGCGCCGGCGAGCCGCCGGCGGTGCCCGGGGTCCAGCTCGCCGACCTCGTCGGCGGCGGCGTGTGGGGGGCCCTGGGCGCCGTGGCCGCCCTCTGCGCGCGGGAGCGTACGGGCGTGGGGCGGCACGTCGACGTTTCCATGACCGAGGGCGCCCTCGCGCTCCTGATCCCGGAGCTGGGGGCGTTCGTCGAGTCTCGTGACGAGCCGCGGCAGGGGAGCGGCATCATCCGCGGCGGCAACGCCAACTACCAGGTCTACGAGACCGCCGACGGCCAGGCGCTGGCGGTCGGCGCCCTCGAGCCCAAGTTCTTCGCGGCGCTCTCGGCGGCGCTCGGCCGCCCGTTCGACTCAGGCGACATCCCGGCGCCGCCCGCGCGGCAGGCGGCGATCCGCGCCGAGCTGCAGGCCAGCTTCCGGACGAAGACGCGCGCCGAGTGGGAGCGGCTGTTCACGGCCCACGACGCGTGCGTCGAGCCGGTGCTCTCGCTCGCCGAGCTCCCCGCGCACCCGCAGCACGCGGCGCGCCAGGTCTTCTTCGTGCTCGACGATCCGCAACGCGGCCCGCTCCGCCAGACGCGCACGCCGTTCGGGCGGCCCGACGGCCACACCCCACCGCCGGCCAGCGGCGAGCACACCACCGAGGTGCTGCTCCAAGCCGGCTACACCGCGGACGAGATCGCCGCCCTGCGCCGGGCCGGCGTGATCGGTTGAGGGGAGGGCGTGCCGCCCTCCCTCGCCACGGACGGGGGGCGGCCTCGGCACAGCCTGCGGCCGCCCACCTCGTTCGCTCCGCTCGCTCGCCACGCAGAGCGCGGCGCGCCTCCCTCCCTGCTGCGGCGCGCCTCGCGTGCTGGCTCGCGCTGGCCGCGCTCCGCGTCCCCGTCCGCGGCCCGTAGCGGAAGCCTACCGCCCCTTCCTCAGGTCCGCCGTGACCGCAGCTATCCGATCTTTCGTGTGCAGCTTCAGCTTCTTCAGGCGCACCCGCTCGACCTGCTCCTCCGCGGTCAACGACACGTGGTTCTCCAGCTCGGTGAGCCGCGCCTTCAGCCGCGCGTGCTCGTCCCTCAGCTCCTCGAGCAGCGCCGCCGTGTCCTTCCCCCCCGCGTCGTGTCCCTCGACGGTACGGTCCATGCAGGCTCCTCGCGTCCGCGGGCGTCCCCGCCACCCGGGTCGATCGACCGTAACGCCGCGCCCGGGAGCCGTCAAGCGTCGCCGCGGCGACGGCGCTGCACCTCGGCCTCGGAGGGCCGCATGTACGTGGGGGCGGCCGTGGCCAGGTCCACGGGCCCGCGCGTGCCGAGGCGCTCCAGGCACAGGCGCCCCACCTCCACGGCGTCGGGACCGAGCGACCCCTCGAGGAGCCGTGCCCCGGCCGCGGCCGCCACCTCGGCCGGGTACGCGCGCACGCCGGAGCCGCACAGCACGAGCGGCGCCCCGGCGGCCACGGCCGCCGCATGCGCGGCGAACGCGGCGGGCGGGATGGCCACCTCGGCCGCGACGGGCTCGGCCACGGCGCCGCGGAAGAAACCGCAGTAGACCTCCCCCTTCTTCGCGTCGAGGACTGCGCCCACGAGCGCCCCGGCGGTGTCGGTGGCCGCACCGCGCGGCGCCCGGATGGCCCCCGGCGCGACACCGAGCGCCAGCGCCCGCAGCGACGAGGCCATCACCAGCGGTCGGCCCGTGGCGTAGCAGAGCCCCTTGGCGGTGCACAACCCGATGCGCAGGCCGGTGAACGAGCCCGGCCCCGCGCCGCAGCCCACGGCGTCCACGGCGGCCGGCCCGAGCCCCGCCTGCCGCAGCGCCTCGGCGACCAGGCTGAGCAGCGTCTCGCTGTGGGTGGTCACCGCGGCCGCGGCGCGGCCGAGCACGCGCACCGGCGGCACCGGGCCCGTGGGCGCACCCGCCACCACCGCCACGCTCGCCTGGAGCGTGGCCGTGTCGATGACGAGGAGCGTGGCCATGCGTGCCCTCGCGCCCTCAGCCCAGCAGGTAGCGCCCCACGTCGTTGATGAGGGCGAAGATCATGAGCGACACGACCAGGATCAGGCCGAGGTAGGCGGCCACCTCGCGGGTGCGCAGCGACAGCGGCTTGCGGCGCACCGCCTCGATGGTGAAGAGCAGCATGTGACCGCCGTCGAGCAGCGGCACCGGCAGGAGGTTGATGAGCCCGAGCGACAGCGACACGCCCGCCATCACGCCCAGATACTGGTCCCAGCCCTTGCGGGCCGCCACCGCGGTCGTGTACATGATGGCGATGGGGCCCCCGACCGCGTCGCGCGACACCTCGCCGTGGGCCATGCCGCCGAAGAGCCGCACGATCGCGACCACCGCCGTGGTGGTGCGCCGCACCGCGTGGCTCGCGGCGTAGCCGAATCGCCCCTCCACGGCCACGGGCGGCTCGAACCAGAAGGGCATGGCGGGGTTGGCGCCGAAGACCACCTCGGTGCGCCGCTGCTTGTACTCGTCGATCTCGACACGCTCCTGGGGCAGGAAGCTCTCCTCGCGCTCGAGGCCGTCGCGCGCCGCGATCCAGGCGACGCTGTGCCGGTCCTTGGGCCGTCGCTTCAGCTCGCGCTCGATGCGCTCGCGGTTGCCGATCGCCCTGCCGTCGAAGCGCACGATGCGGTCGCCCGGCTGGAGCCCGATGGCCGCGGCGGGCGACCCGGGCTCCACCTCGTAGACGAAGAACTCCCCGGAGACCATCCCCGTCGCGAAGCGGCGCGTGCCCGCCGGCTCGTGGAGCGCTGGGTAGACGACCGTCGCCCGCGGCCGGTACTCGCGCACGTCGGCGAAGCCGACGGTGGGCGCCGGCCGCAGGTAGGCGACCGCCAGCGCCGCGCCGCCGATGCGCTTGAGCCGCTCCTCGAGCTCGATGGCGCTCTTCACCTCGCGGCCGTTGATGGCGGTGACGCGGTCGAAGGAGCGCAGCCCGGCCTGCGCGGCGGGCACGTCGGGACCCGTGACGCCGATCTGCGGCCGGTAGTAGTACAGGGTGACGCCGATCTGCCCCACCGTCGCCGGCAGGCGGAAGTCGTCCAGGATCTGGGCCGGTCGCGGCGTGATGTAGCGGGTGAGCTGCTCGCCGCCGCGGTCGATGGTGAAGCGCAGCGGCTTGCCCGGGTTCTGCCCCACCACGCGGCGGAACTCCTCCCAGTAACGGATCGGCTGGTCGTCGATGGCGACGATCCGGTCACCCGGGAGCAGCAGGCCGTCGGCGGGCTCGTCGTGGAGCACGTTGCCCATCACCGGCGGCTGCTCCACCGACGCGACGAGGAAGAAGGCGAAGTAGATCCCGACCGGCAGGATCAGGTTCATGAGCGGGCCGGCCAGGGCGATCAGGTAGCGCTGCCACAGCGGCTTGGCCTGGAACGCCCGCCCCTCGTCGGCGGGGTCGACGATCTCGGAGGGTGCCTCGCCGAGCATCTTCACGTAGCCGCCCAAGGGGAACCACGCGACGCGGTACTCGGTCTCGCCCCGGGTGAAGGAGAAGGCCTTGGGTCCGAACCCGAGCGAGAAGCGCAGCACCTTCACGCCGAACAGCTTGGCGACGATGAAGTGCCCGAGCTCGTGCACGAAGATGAGCACGCCGAGCAGCAGCGCCACCAGGAGCACGACGCCGGGGCCGGACACGGGGGTGTTATAGCACAAGGGGCCCGCCGTGCTGGGGGCTGCCGCCGCGTCGCCGGGCGCCCGCGGCGCGGGTCCCGGCGGTGACGCGGGCCCCGGCCGACCGGACGGGCGAGCGTGCTATAGTCGATCGGACATGGCGGGGGAGCAACCACAGCGCGATGGCCAGCCCGAGAACCTCGAGGACATCCTCGAGGCGCTCGAGCAGAAGATCGATCGCCTGAAGGTGCTCTACGACCAGTACTTCATGGGCATCGAGAAGGTCGAGCCGCTGGTCGTGCGCAAGGACGTCAACCGCACCATCCTCAACCTGGGCAAGAACCAGATCCGCAACACCGGCCTGCGCT
>JACRCY010000189.1 GCA_016218785.1 Deltaproteobacteria bacterium | reverse complement strand
GTCGGTGACGTAGAAGGCCTCGGCGCCGGGGCGGCCGCCGTAGGCGAGCCCCACGGCCCACGCGCCGAGCTTGAGGTCCGCCGCCTTCTCGACGCCGACGGGGTACTCCCCGTTGGTGTAGCTCGTGTAGTCGCCCGTCAGGCGCGCGGTCCACGGCGCCCCGCCGGGCGAGAGGTAGGGGTCCATGAGCAACACCGTCGATACCGACGAGACACCAGGCTTGACGCACGAGTCGGTGAAGGCCAGGACCCCCTCGGCCACGGTCGCGGCCGCGGGCCCGCAGAGGCTCAGCGTCGTGGCCGGGTCGCCGATCACGCCGGCCGGCGGGCTGCCGGTGCGGCTGCCTGCGATCGTGATCAATTCCCCCGTGGCGAGCTGCACCTGGCCCTCGGCGCGGTAGAGAGTCACGGGGTTGCTCGAGACGTTCAGCGCCAGCACCCGCCGGTTCCCGGTGTCCGTGATGAAGAGCAGCTCGCGACCTCCCATCATCAGGTGAACGTCCACGTCGAAGGGGAGGTCGAGCTGCACGCTCGTGCCCGGCTGGGGCGCGTCCGTGGGGTCGGCGCCGCCGGAGCCACAGCCGTCGGCCGTGCCCGCGAGAGGCGCCGGGACCGGGTTGGGCGCGCCAATCGCGGGCGTGACCCGGTAGATCCGGCAGGTCCCGGGCGCCCCCAGGCGCCATGGCGTGGCCAGGAAGTAGTCGTTGGTCAGCGGGTCCCTGGCGATGCCGCTGGCGAGCAAGCCCTCGAGATTGACGAGCTCCAGCGGCTGCGGGTTCGCGGCGTCCGGGTTGAGCGTCTCGATGACGCTGCGCGCGCTGCCGCTTTGTCCCGTCAGCTCCGTGATGAGGAGCGTAACGGCGCCATCCTCCTCGAGGGCAAGGCCGTAGAACGCCCCCGGGTAGGGGTCGGTCCGCGCCCGGTAGATGGTCGTGAGCAATCCATCGGCGACCATCCGCAGGCGGTCGGGCTCGGTGGAACTGTTGAGCTGGGGGCGCTCGACGAAGAACACCCGGCCCTTGCTGTCCACGGCGACGTGGCGCGGGAGTCCCAGCGGAACCAACGTGGCCGGGCCATTCCCGCCTTCGGTGAAGTTGCTCGGCACGCCCGGTTTGAGGCCGGCCACCACCCTGACACCCACGTCGCTCGACTGCCTCACCGCTGTCTGGACCCACGAGAACTGCGTGACCTGCGCCGTGGCCAGGCCTGAAGACCAGTCGACGACCACGTCCGGAACCTCGCTCCACGCCCCACCGGAAGCTTCCACCCGCATCATCTTCACGGCGTCGGGGCCCGTGCGGAGCGCCGTCGCCAGGCGCGTGGAGAATGGCAACACGAGGGTCACGGCTTGGTTGAAGACCTGACCCGGCGGCACCAACTGCAGCGCCGGCCCCACCGGCCCGTATGCCGTATCCATCACGGGGGCGCTGGGTGCGAGAGACAGCCCGACCGTCGTTGGCCCGGAAACCGCGCCCGGCGGGACGATGATCGCCGCGCCCGCCAGCGCCCCCTGCGGCGCCGCCGCCACCGTGCCCCCGGTGGCGTCGATCGTTGCCGCCGCGCTCCACCGGTCGGTCGATACGGAGGCCTCAGCGGCGCCGACGTTGCCGGCCGCATCCGTGGCCACCGCCCGAATGGTGTTCACGCCCGCGGACACGGGCACGGCGTACGCCGTGAACGTCCCCCCGGACACCACGGCGAGTACCTCCTTGACCGTCACGCTCGTGGGCGTCGCGTCGCTCACGGTACCGCTGACCGTGATCGTCGGCCCGGTGACCTGGGCTCCGTTCGCCGGCGAGGTGATCGCGACCTGCGGAACCATGTCATCGTGGGTCACCCAGAAGCCTCCCTGGAAGCCCAGGTGGCCATCCGTGTCGTACTGCGTTGCCCCGAGCTCATTCACCTGATTGAGGCGGAGCGGCACGGTGACCGCGAAGTGCCCATCCGGATCAACGACCGCGGTCACCTCGCTCGCGCCGCCCGTGATGGTGAGCGACCCGGGCACGCCGCACGTGCCAGTGAGGGAGAGCGTGGGCGTCCGCGTGTACGCGGCCAGGCCGCTCACGGCGCACCGGCACGCCCCTGGGTCTTGGTCCGGGTTCGGCAGCGTCCGGCAGTTGTCCACCGAGTCGCCCACGCCGTCGCCGTCCGTGTCGCGGAAGCCGATCTTGTAGATCCCCGCGGCGTTCATGTCGGCGACGTAGAACGCCTCCTGGCCCGCCGGGCCGCCGTAGCTGAGGCCGAGCGCCCCGCCCAGCTTGAGCTCGCGGGCGTTCGAGCCGTCGACGGGGAACTCCCCCTCCGTGTACGAGGTGTCCCAAGCCGTGAGCACCGACGTCTTGCCGGTCGTGACCGCCCCGACCTCCAGGTCGGCGAGCAGCATCATCGACGGACCCCGCGTCAACACGGGGCCAGGGTAGAAGTCCATGAACGCCAGCGTGCCCCCAGCGACCGTGAGCGCGGTCGGCGCACAGAGGCTGACGGCCTCCGGCGGCCCCCCGATGCCCGAGGGCGGCGTCCTGGAGCCGCCGCCCACGATGGTCACGGCTTCGCCTGGCTGGAGCGCCATGCCGCGCACCGTCACGGTCCTCGTGGGTGAGATGTTCAGCGCCAGCACCCGCCGGTTGCCGGCGTCGCTCACGAAGAGCAGCTCCTGGCCGGCCGAGAGCAACTTCCCCGCGACTTCGGCGGGTATGTTGAGCTGGATGTGGGTGCCGGGCACCGGCCTCAGCGCCGATAGGTCGCCGTTCGAGCCGCAGCCGCCGGTCGTGCCCATGACCGGCGTCAGCGATCCGTCGGCCACGTCGGCGCGCACGACCTGACACACGTCGGGCGAGTCCGGGGTCCCGAGTAGGGCGACGTAGTAGCTCTGCCGCCTGGGGTCGGGGTCGCGCGTCACACCGTGGGCGAGACGCGCGCCGAAGTCAAAGAGGTCCACAGGCGGCTCGGCGCTGTTGGGATCCAGCCGGCGCAAGTGGACCTGGCGCGGGATGCTTCCGGGCACCTCCTCGACGAACACGAGGTGGTCGCCGTCGAGGGCCATGCCCCAGAGGTAGAGCCAACCATCAGATGCGTACACAGTCGTGAGCTGCCCGTCCCGCACGCGGCTAATGCGACTTGGCAGGCCCCCGCTGAAGATGCCAAGTCTCCCGGTTTCGATGAAGTAGACGGTCCCGGAGCTATCCACGACCACTGAGTGGGGCGGGGTCAGGTAGGTGTTGGTGGCCACCGTCCCCTCTGACCCCTCTGGCGCAACCTCGTCGCCTCCGGGGGCGTGACCCGCCACGACCGACACCGTGAGGTCGCCGGGGACGCGCACGACCACGCTGACGTACGAGAACGAGGCGAGCTGGGCCTGGACGAGGCCGTTGGCCCAGTCGACGGTGGCGCTGACCGCCTCCTCCCACGTGACCGCCCCAGCCTCGGCCACCAGGACGCGGACATCGGCCTCCTGTGCGTGGAGGAGTTGCGCCAGGTTCTTCGAGAACGGGATCTGCACCGTGACGGGCACGACGAACACTGCCCCTGAAGGCGTGAGTTCGAGCGTTGGCCCGACCGGGCTGTACACGTGGTCAAGCGTCGGCGGTTCGCTCGCGAGAGTGAAGCCCAGGACCGTAGCTGTAGCTACCGCGCCCGGAGGCACGATGACGGCGGTGCCGTCGAGCGGCGCCACGACCTCCACGCCGGCGAGCGCCGCCACCACGAACCCGAAGGGCTCGGACGCACCCGCGACCGTGAGGCTCGGCTCGCTGGTGAAGTCCGGGGGCGCGCCAAGCTGCAGGGCCGCGGGCGGGGTGGCATCGCCGAGCGCTGTCATCAGCGCATCCAGCTCCGCCTGCGAGCCGATCTCCCACGCCTCGCGCGGCTGGTGCTGCTGCAGCCGCGCCCGCTCGCCCGCGCGGTACGTCACCACCAGTTGCTTGGCGGGGTTGGCCACGATGCTCTCCGGGCCGCTGATTACGCCCCCGTGCGGGTGGTGGCACTTGCAGTCCGAGCTGTCCGCGTCGTCGTCCACGATCTCGGTCACCCCGTCGCAGCGCCGCGCGATGACCGTGCCGTGCTTGCGGTACTTGAGCCCCTCCAATCGATCCAGGCTCCTGCTGAGCTCCCAGACGAGATTCCGCTTCTCGAACGGCTGCGCCAGCACCTCCGCGTCGGTGAGCGGTCGGCCGTTCACCGCGTTCAAGGCCAGGGCCACCTGGGCCAGAGTATGCGGCGCCGCGAACACCAGTTGCCGCACGCGGCCGCAGTCGGGCTCGAACTCGCCGCCCAGACGCACCACGGCGAAGACGACCGTCATGCGCTGGTCGGCCAGGGGGAGCCCGGCCAGCGAGGGGAAGGCATCGGCGTCGAGGGTATTCTGGTCGAGGGCGTCGAGGAGTCGAGCCATTCTGCAGTCCACCTTCCCGATCGCGAACCGACCCGCCACCTCGGCCCACAGTGCCTCGCGGGTCATGCTGGCGATGTCGAGATCGAGGTACTCTCTCCCGAGGTCCTCCACCAGCCCGTCCACGGGCAGCCCGTCGCAGGTGAAGGGCGGCGGTTCCGCGTGAGCCGGCAAGACCGCCAGCACCATGAACGCCGCGAGGACGTGGATTGCCCCGAACAACGAGCCACGACCGGTCGACCCGCGCATCGCCTCTCCCCCTTCCGGCACGGAGCCGCCGCCGCCGGCAGCCGGTCTCCGCGCGCCATGGGCCCCTCCACGACGCCGCTTCACGCTACCCCGTATCGACCGTCCAGCAACCAAGAAGGTGCAACGAAACGCTGGAACCCCCACTCCCACCTTGGGCTCCGTTCTCCACCTTGTCAGTCCGGGACAAACCCGAGTCGGAAAAACCCGAGTCGGCTGGAAGATTGCCGGGACCACACCAACACACAGCGTGGGGAGATGTGGGCCGGCCCCAGCGGCCCGAGGCGGGCGGAAAGATCGCACCCACGCGCGACCACGCACGCGCGAGGCGGCCAGGGCGCCCGCTGGCTCAGGCGACCCATCGGACCCTGCGATTTCGCCAAGTTACCAAGGGTCCCAACGACCGTCGGAAAGGTCCCCGCCACCGTCCCAGAGGTCCCCGCCACCGTCCCAGAGGTCCCTTCGACCGTCCCGAAGGTCCCAACCACCGTCCGAGGCGCTCCAGCCGCCATCGCCAACGTCCCGCCGGCCACCGCACGGGTCCAGCCGTCGGTCGCGGAGGTCCCCACGATGGCCCCGGACGTCCCGACGGCCGCCGCGCATGTCCGGTCTCTGGGCAGAGGAGTTCCCGCCGGCAGGCGCAAGGTCCCGCCTCGGGTTGCGAGATCTTCGGGTTGCGAGATCCTATGGAGGCGTTGCCGACGAGCCCCCGGCCGCGTAGTCCGGCCGCAGCCCAGCGGCTGCGGGGTGGAGCGGCGTCCTCGGCAAGCGCTGGGTCAGCGGATGCCGGGCGCGGTTCCTCCCCCGGCGCCGGCAGGCGTGGTGCCGCCCGCGCCCCCGCCCGTGCTCCCGCCGCCGGGAACGGTGCCGCCCTCGTCGGGCTGCTCGTCGTCGGCCTTGCCGCGGTAGCCCCTGATGGAATGGTACTCGCGCGAGGTGGAGCCGTTCACGGCGCGAATCGCCCGGCGAAAGTGGACCATCACCCCGCCCAGCGCCACGGCCGCGTCGCGGCGCGCGGTCTGTGCCTTCTGCAGGTCGCTCTGTGCCGTCACCCGCTCGGCCCACTCCTTGGTCGCTTTCTCGACCACCGGCGCGTACGCCCCGAGGACGCCGGCGGCCCATTGCTCGCCCGTGTGCGCGTGCAGGACATCCTCGACGTCCTCCGCGGCCTTGAGCAGATCGTCGGGCGTCGCGAACTGGGAGGCCGCTGGCCCCACCTGTTCGTGCGAGGCGTTCGCCATGATCGCCGCCCGCGCCGCGTCGTACTCGCGAGCGAGTGGCTGGAGCGCCTGCAGCGCCTCCTCGTTCTCCTTGGCCGCTGCTGAGCCCGCGACGCGCACGCGCTCGTGCGCCGCGAGGAACGCCTCGGCCGGTCCCTTCACGCGCGGCGAGACCGCCGCGAGAGCCGGGTGCTGGTTGGGCGCGCCCGCGAGTGCGATTGCCCGTCGCGCCCGCCGGGCAGTCCTGTCGAACCTGTCGTTTGCCATGACTCTGTCCTCCGGGGCAGATCACGTTGCCCAGGCCATTCCCCGGGCGCCAGGAATGAAACACCAGTCAACTACCGCCCGCAGAGCGGGCGGCTTGATGAAGGCCCCCAGAGGGGGCCCAAGAACACGAGATGCCCGCCGCCCTGCTCCACCTCGCGTCGGTGCTCCCAAGAACCAGCCTCGGCGACGGAGCGCGTGACTCCT